>JAAYAQ010000018.1 GCA_012719295.1 Candidatus Hydrogenedentota bacterium
CGCCTCCTGCCGCGCCGGCGGACCCCGCCGTGGAGGCCCCGGGCGGCACGGCGGCGGCCGACCCCGCGGCTGCGGGCGCAACTGGACTGGCTGGCACCAAGTGGCAACTGGGTGAATATGTGGTCGATTTCAAGGACGACGGCAAAGTGCTCGTCAAAGGCGGCCAGATCGCTACCCTGATGCCGGATGGCGCCGAGGGAGAGTACAAGGTCGAAGACGGCAAGTTCTCGGTCAGCGTGCTCGGCCAGAGCTTCAACGGCACGTGGGACGGCTCGAAACTCGTGGTCGATGGCAACGAGGCCGTGCCGCAATAAGCTTTTCGATGGATTGTCTGCGCCGGCGCCCGGGATGTCCGGGCGCCGGTTTTTCGTCCCGGCCGCTCCATCCGCCCGGGGTTCGGCCGTCCGCGGCCACGGCGCTGCTTCATTTGGGGCAGGATGCCGCATATGGGCGCGTCCGCCCGGCGGGCCGCACGGCGCCGCGCCGGGGGCGAAGGTTGCAAACCCTTGAAAATCAATGCTATCGTAGCGCTTCCTCTGCATACCCCCACGCGGGCACGATCATTGCACGCTTCGCGGCGGGGATAGCTGTCATCGGCCGGTCAGAGGTGCCTGCTCTGTCTGGCGGGACGGGATGCGGTGGCGCTGCGCGGCCCCAACGGCTGCTGAACAAACGGATCGAGAAACGCGCCCGGATCGCCGGAGCGCGGGGTCCAGGCTCAGGAGTATTCGCGACATGATCAAGACACAGAACCTCACAATGCACTATGGGCCCGTGCGGGCGCTGGATCGTGTGTCGTTCGAGGTGAAGCAGGGCGAGATTGTCGGCCTGCTCGGCCCCAATGGCGCGGGCAAATCGACGACCATGAAGATCCTGACGACCTATCTCCACCCCACGAGCGGCACGGCCACCGTCGGGGGCATGGACGTGCTCGAGAATCCGCTGGGCGTGCGCAAGATCATCGGGTACCTGCCCGAGGTGCTTCCCCTGTACATGGACATGGAAGTCCGGGCGTACTTGAACTTCGTGGCGCGCTCGCGGGGCCTCGGCGGCGCGAAACTCCGCGAACGCACCGACGTGGTGCTGGAGGAATGTGGGCTTAAACCCATGTACCGCAAGATCATACGTGAACTTTCCAAGGGATACCGCCAGCGCACCGCCCTGGCCCAGGCCCTCATACACGACCCGGAGATCATCATCCTCGACGAACCCACTTCCGGCCTGGACCCGCACCAGATCATCGAGATCCGCCAGTTGATCCGGCGGCTCGCCAGCGGCCGGACCGTGATCCTCTCCACCCACATCCTCCAGGAGGTCGAGGCCGCCGCGGACCGGATCGTGATCATCAACCGGGGCCGCATCGTCGGCGACGGCACGCTCCAGGAACTGCGCGAGCGCGCCAAGAAACACGACCGCGCCGAAGTCTCGGTGCGGGGTGAACGCAACGAGATCGAACGCCTGTTGTCGGGCCTCGAGGGCACGCGCCGCGTGCATTTCCTCGGGGAAACCGACGGTTTCGCGTCGTTTCAATTGCTCGGCAAGCCGGGGTCACAGCAGTGGCGCGAAATCGGCAAGCTGGCCCGATTGAAGGGCTGGGAACTGCGCGAACTCACCGAGCGCCCGCTGAGCCTGGAAGAGACCTTCCTGGCGCTCACGGAACCCGAAACCCTGGCGAAGAGTGAAAAGGGAGAGGCATGATGAAGAACATCAAGACGATCGTTTCGCGCGACCTGGGAGCCTATTTCACCTCCCCCGTCGGGTACATTTTCATCATTGTGTTTCTCGCGATGAGCGTGGGGATCTTCATGACCTCGTTCTTCACGTTCCCCATGGCCGACATGCGCAATTTCTTCGCCAACCTGCCCATCATCCTGTGCGTGTTCATCCCCGCGGTGACCATGCGCGTATGGGCCGAAGAGCGCAAAGAAAACACGTGGGAACTTCTGCTGACCTTCCCCATGCGGGCGCGGGAACTCGTGCTGGGGAAATACTTCGCGACGCTCGCGTTCTATCTCATCACGCTCGCGGCCACGTTTACCGTGCCGCTGATGCTGGCGGTGCTGGGAAACCCCGACGGCGGCATGATTATCGGCGGCTACCTGGGCGCGGCCCTGCTCGGGGCCATGTTCCTGTCCATGGGCCTGTTCTTTTCGGGATTCTGCAAGGACCAGATCGTGGCCTTCGTCGTGACCCTGCTCGCGTGTTTTGCCGTGTTCCTCGTCGGCACGAATTTCATCGCGGGATACATTGACGGGTTCTTCCCCGGCCTGGGCTCCGCCCTGAGCCAGATGGCCGGCGTGATCGACCACTACAACGCGTTTATCCGCGGCGTGGTGGAAGTGGGCGACGTGCTGTATTTCGTGGGATGGACGGTCCTGTTTCTGGTGCTGAACGCGCTGTATATCGAAGGGCGCAGCCGGCCGGGGATCCGCCTCCAGTTTGGCGCGGCCATCGCCCTCTGCCTGGGGATCGGGCTCGCCCTCAACTGGCTCACCATCGACACCAGCATCTACCGGTTCGACCTCACGGAGGACAAGATCTACACCGTGTCGCCCGCGGCGAAGCGCATCCTGTCGCAGGTCAAGCGCCCGGTGCAGGTCAATCTCTACATCACGCCCAAGAGCGACATGCCCACCGCCTACACCCAGCTGGAGCAGGACATCACGGGCAAGCTCGAAGAGCTCCGGGTCGCGTCCAACGGCATGATCGAACCCGACGTCGTGTATCTGCAGGCGGCGAACGTCATGACCAGCGCGCCCGCCTTCGGCGAGGAAGAGGCGGAGGAGGATCAGACCGACAAGACCGAGAAACGCATGCTCGAAAAAGGCGTGGAGCCGTTCGGCGTGCAGGTCATGTCGGGCGACGAGATCAGCCAGAAGCTGATCTACTCGAGCATCGGCGTGGGCCTGGGCGCGGAAGCCGAGGAGATCATCCCCCAGGTGACGCCCGAAACGGTGCAGCAGCTCGAGTACCGGCTGATCAACATCATCTTCAAACTCACGCGCGAGAAAAAGCCGGTCGTGGCCCTGGTCGCCCCGAAAGAATCGTTCAACATCGACCCGCAGATGCGGCAGATCATGATGCAGATGGGTCAGGCCATTCCCGAACAGCGCGACCCGTACGATGTGCTGCAGGCCTACCTGGAATCGGAGAAATACGAGGTGCAGCGCGTCGACTTGACCAAGGACAGCCCGCTGCCCGAGGAATACGACACGCTGGCCGTCATCAACCCGCGGCAACTGAACGAGCGCCAGCGGTGGGAGATCAGCCGCGCGCTGGCGTCCGGCAAGTCGGTCATCCTGGCCGTGCAGAATTACCTGTGGGATTACCGCACCAGCAGCCGCGGCATCACCATGACCCGCCAGGACGAAAGCCCGCAGATCAATGAGCTGCTGGAGAAATACGGGCTGAGCGTGGACGACGACCTGTTGATGGACGTCAACAGCTTCCCGCTGCGGATTCGCAGCAACGATCCGCTCCAGAACCTGCTCGGCGGCGGCACGCCGATCACCAGCCCGATGCACGTCGAGGTTACCAGCGAGCAGATGGACAGCGAGACTTCGATCACGAGCCGGCTCGGGTTCATCACGTACCTGTGGGGCACGGCCCTCACGATCGACCAGGAAGAACTCAAAAAGCACGGTCTCGAGGCGCGCGTCATCATGCACACGAGCGACAAGGCCTGGACGGCTCCGCCCGACGCGCAGCTGAGCCAGGAACTGTTCGAGCCGCCCGCCGACGGCGATCAGTATCCGCTCATGGCCCTGGTGACGGGGCAGTTCCCGGACGCCTACAAGGACGCGGAACGGCCGAACTGGCCGCCGCCCCAGCCGCAGCCGGGCATGCCGCCCATGCCGCCGTCGGACGAGGAGGAAGGGCCCGTCCCGCCGTTGACCGCGGCCCCGGGCAAGCTCATCCTGCTCGGCGCGTCGCAGATGTTCCGCAGCGATTTCCTGCAACAGTCGAACGCGGACCTGTTCCTCAACAGCATCGACGCGCTGACGCTGGGCGACGATCTGGTGAACGTGCGCAGCCGCAAACCGGTGGACCGCACGATCTCGAAACCGAGCGCGAACCAGGTCAACGCGTGGAAATTCGTCAACTACGTGCTGGTGAGCCTGGTCATCATCGCGGTCGGCGTGATCGTGAGCGTGGTGCGGCGGCAGGCGCGCAACGCGTACACGGTGTCCTTTATGAACGACGGCTCGCCGGCCGAATGACGGCGGCGGGATAACCCGAACATACACTGGGAACGGCCCGATAGGGATTGTGGAGAGGTGCCATGAGAAAGTGGAAGAATCTGGTTCCCCTGGCGGTGATCCTGGCCATTCTGGCGGCCTTGGTCGTGTTGAAGCAGGTCCAGAACCGCCCGGTGGCGATCGAGGAACAGCTTCAGGCGAAAGTCACCCCGCTTGTGCCCGAAACCGTCACCGAGGGCGCGATCACCCGCATTGACCTCTACACGGGCGCCAAGCCGGACGAGAAGGTGACCATCCAGCGGGATGCCGCCGACCCGAACGTCTGGCGCGTCACCAGCCATTTCAACGCCCCGGCAACACCGTCCAAGATTGACGAGTTCCTCGAAAAACTGACCGGTCTGCATGGCGAATACCGCGCCGGCGACGTGACCGGCGATGATCTGGGCGAGTTTGAACTGGCCGAGGATACCGCGTTCCACGTGCTCGCGTATACCGAAGACGCGGAAACGCCCGCCGTGCACCTCCTGAACGGCAAGGCCCCGAAATCCGGCCAGGTATTCGTGCGTACCGCCGATGGAAACACCGTCTACGTCGCCGATGTCAACTTCCGCCGCGAAGCCATGATCTGGAGCGAGGAAGCCGACGCAGCGCCCGAGCCCGGACCCTGGGAAGACAAGGACATCGTGAAGGTCGACGCGGAAGAGATCACCAAGGTCGCCGTCACCATGCCGGACAAAGAGCTCGTGTTCGAAAAGCGCGAGAAACCTGTTGAGAAGAAGGAAGGCGAGGAAGCCGCGCCGGAGCCCGCGGAGACCCCCGCGCCCGAATTCGAATGGGTGCTGGCATCGGGCGGCGTCGCGGGCCAGACCTTCAAACAGGCGGGACTCGACGCGCTCGTGCGCGCATTCAATCCGCTGAGCGCGACCGAGATCGTGGATCCCGGCAAGCTGGAGGACTGGAACCTGGCCACGCCCGGGTTCAAGTGCGTGCTCACCCTCAAGGACAACAAGGAGGTCGTCCTGGAAGGCGGACTGCCGGCGTCGAGCGCCGACGGGTATCTCCGGGTCGCCGGGGCCGCGGAACCCGTCGTCTACAAGCTGTCGTCGTACAACTTCAGCAAGGTGTTTCCGAAAGGTTCCGATTTCTTCGACCTGCAGACCCTGGCCCTCGACAAGGAGGCCCTGACGCGCATCGATATGCAATTGCCGGAAACGCGAGCCGTCCTCGCCAAAGAAGGGGCCAACTGGACCGTCGCCGAACCCGCGGCGGACCTCGAAGTGGACACCACGGCGATCTCGACCCTGGCCGGCGCCCTGGCGGGCTGGAAAGCCTCCGACTACACCGATTCGGCGGCGCTCGGCGAGCCGGTGCGCACGATCACCTTCACGACTGGCGACGGCGCATCGCACGTGCTCGAGATCGGCGGCCCTTCACGGTCGATCGACGGCAATTACGCGCGCCTGGACGGCGGTCCCGTCGTGGCCATGACCAAGGGCGACGTGGGCAAAATCCTCGTCGAGCCCAGGAACCTCTACCGGCGCGCGCTGCTCGAGAAGATCGCCGATGACATCCAGTCCGTGACAATTACGCCGGCCGGCGGCGAGGCCCTCGTCCTCGCGCGCAACGAAAGCGGCGCGTGGATGTTCGGGGACGCCGAAGCAAATCCGGAGACCGCGAGCGACATCGCGGAGACGATCGCGGACATTCAGGCCGAGGACGTCCTGTTCGGAAGAACGTCCGCCGATTTCGTTCCCCAGGCGACCATCGATGTCGCCGTCAAGACAGGCGAGACCTACAGGCTCCTGCTCGGGGCTGAAACCGATGCCGGACGGGAATTCGTGATGGACGGCAAGGCGTCGGTCTTCGTGATGGCCAAGGAAGAGGCCACCGCCCTAGTGCCCTCGCCGGATTCGTTAAAGAAACCCGAACCGGCGCCCGCGGAGACCCCTGCGCCAGCCGCCGAAGCACCGGCCGTCGAAACGCCGGCTGCAGCACCGGAAGCCGCAGCACCCGCCGAAGCCCCCGCTACGGAAGCGCCGGCGGAGACGCCTGCGGCCGCGCCCGCTGTGGCCCCCGCTGCGGAAGCACCGGCGGCTGCACCGGCCGAAGCCCCCGCTACAGAAGCGCCGGCGGAAGCCGCCGCACCCACGGAAGGCGCCGCCAATCCGCAGTAGTCCGTGCGCATCTGTGGAGCGGACGTGCCGCCCTCTCTGGCTGGGGCCGAACGTGCGGTCCGGATCCGCCGCCCGGTCGCGGTGTGCTGGCGGTCTGGCGCGACGACGAAGGGCCACGCCGCGCATCGAAGGCAGGAAAGGAGCGGTCGTCATGTACCGCATGCTGGTCTTGTGCAGTGTACTGGCAGGGGTTGCCGCCGCCCCGGTCCCGGCGCAGGACAGCGTGGACCAGTCGCGGCGAAACGCGATTGTGCAGGCCATTGAGAAAGCCGCGCCCGCCGTCGTGTCCATCAATGTGGTGGAAACCCGCGCGGAAGTTCCCCCGATGTTCCGCGATTTCTACGAGTTTTTCGATTTGCCTTCGCCGCGGCAGCGCGTCGAGGACCGGCGCATCGATTCCGTGGGCAGCGGATTCATCATCGATCGCGAGGGCCACATTCTTACCAACTACCACGTTCTGGAGGAGGCCAGCGGGATTGCCTCCGTAACCCTGCCGGACGGGCGCGACCTCAAGGCGGCGATCGTGGGCGTCGATCCGCGCACGGACCTCGCGCTTCTCAAGGCCGAGGGCGCAGACCTGCCCTTCGCGGCCCTGGGGGAATCCGAGGATCTGTACATCGGGGAATGGGTCATCGCGATCGGCAATCCGTTCGGGCCGCTCATCAGCGATCCTCAGCCCACGGTCAGCGTGGGCGTGGTTTCCGCAAAGAACCGGCGCCTGAGCCCGAGCATCGGCAACGGCGCCCGCCTGTATCAGAACATGATCCAGACCGACGCCGCCATCAACCCCGGCAACAGCGGCGGCCCGCTGGTGAACGCCAAAGGCCAGGTCATCGGCGTGAACACCATGATCTTCTCCCAGAGCGGCGGGAACGTCGGTCTGGGCTTCGCCATTCCCATTGGCCGCGCGCGTCGCGTCGTGGCCGAACTCCAACGGTTCGGGCGGCGGCGCGATCCCTGGGCCGGGTTCAAGGTCGAAGACGTCGCGGGCCTGCGCCCCGATTTCGCCCGCCAGCAGGGGATCACGATCGATCACGGCTGCCTGGTGGTCAACATTCTCCGGGACTGCCCCGCCTACGCCGCCGGGTTGCGTCCCGGCGACGTGGTCACCGGCATCGCCGGCCAGGAGGTCGTGCGTTCGAGCGACATCGATTTCGCCATCTGGGACCATTTCGTGGGCGACGCGCTCGCGCTCGACATCGACCGCCAGGGCGAGCGCAAGACGCTGACATTTGTCCTCGAAGAGCTGAGCCGCTGATCTGCCGCGCGCCGGTCAGGTTCCGAGACCGTACAGCGCGCCGAACTTGTCGTTCAGGTAGGCGATGTAAGGCTCGGGCGAGAGTTCCGCCCCGGTGATGTCGTGCAGGAGTTGCCGCGCCAGTTTGCGGCGGCCGTGGACGTGCACGTTGGCGCGAAGCCACGACAGGAGCGGCCCGAAATCGCCCCGCTCAACGCTTCCCCAGAGATCGGGGATCTGCTGGCGCATGGCGTTGAACAGCTGGGCCGCGTAGAGGTTGCCGAGGGCGTAGGTCGGAAAATACCCGAAGGCCCCGTGCGCCCAGTGGATGTCCTGAAGGCAGCCGTGGGCGTCGTCGGGCACGTCAAGGCCAAGGTACTGCCGGACCTTGGCGTTCCACGCGGCGGGAATGCCGTCCACGTCAAGGTCGCCCTCGATAAGCGCCACCTCGAGCTCGAACCGGATGATGATGTGCAGGTTGTAGGTGCATTCGTCGGCTTCGACGCGAATCAGCGACGGTTTCGCCAGATTCACCGCGGCATAGACGTCCTCGGGCGCGACGGTGTCGAGCCGTCCGGGGAAAAACCCGCGCATGACCGGGAGGTAGTGGCGCCAGAACGGCAGGCTGCGGCCAATCACGTTTTCCCACATGCGCGACTGCGATTCGTGCATGCCGAGAGACGGCGCGTCGCACAGGAGCGTGCGGCGATCGTCCTCGGCGTGTCCTTGCATGTAGAGCGCATGCCCGCCTTCATGGATCGAGCTCATGAGACACGAAAACAAGGCCTCTCTGGTCGCGCGCGTCGTCACGCGCACGTCGCATGTGTCGAAATAGATCGAGAAGGGATGGATGGAGGGATCCTGGCGGCCCGCCTCGAAATCGTAGCCCATGTCCTCCAGCACGCGCAGGGAAAACGCCCACTGCGCCGATTCGTCCCAGTCGCCGGCGAGCCACGGCAGAGCCGGCTGGCCCGCGGCCACGATGCGTTCGACCAGGCGGCTCTGCTCGGCCGCGAGCCCCGCGAACAGGCGTTTGACTTCGGCGGTGGTCATGCCCCGTTCGTATTCCCCCAGGAGGGCATCGTACGGCGATTCCGTGTACCCCAGGTATTCGGCCTTCTGCCGCGCCAGGGCGAGGAGCCGCTCGAGGTTCGGGCGAAACCGCTGGAAATCCGACGTCTCGTGCGCGTCCACCCACACGGCGAGGGCCTGGCTCTGTTCCTGCGCAAACGTATGCACGAAGTCCTCGGGCAGTTTTGTCGCGCGGTCGTAATCGTACAGGGCCACCTCCACGAGCGCGGCGTCGGCGGCCTCGAGGGCATCGGCCCGCGCGTGCAGTTCCCGCAGCAGGTTGCCCAGGCGTTCCGCGGTGAACAGACGGTGTTCGAGGGCGCTCAGGGTGGCCAGTTGCCAGCTCCGGGCCTCCGCGCCCTTCGGCGGCATGCAGGTTTCCTGGTCCCATTGAAGCAGGGCAATCGCGTTATGGACATCGCTGACTTCGCCGAGTTTCCGCCGCAGCTCCTGCAGATCGCCGTCCATGCTCACGAGTCGTCTCCCGCGCCCCGCGGACCGCAGCGCGGGGACGTTCATGGTTGTGCAGGGGGCCGCCGCTTCGGCCCGCCGCGTTAGAGGGCCAGCACCGGCACCCGAAGCCGGCGCGCCGTGTCCGCCACGTCGTCGCGGCAGGTGAACAGCAGAATCTGCGGCACTTCCTTCAGCGAAACCAGCAGCGACAGCGCCCGTTCCAGGCGCACGTCGTCGTAGTTGGCGAAGGGATCATCCAGCAGCATCGGCACGCGCTCGCCTTCTTCGGACAGGCTCGTGACCAGGGCCAGCCGCAACGCCAGATAGATCTGGTCGACCGTCCCCTTGCTGAGATTCTTCTGCGGCGTGGTATTGAGCCGGTCGGTCAATGGAATGCGCACGGTCACCTGAAGGTCGCGGCTCAACATCAGCTCCGTATACGCGCCGTTTGTGATCTGGCTGAGGTAGCGGCTCGCGGTTCGTGCCAGAATCGGCGCGATGCGCGAATGGCGGTCGCGCGCGACTTCCTCGATGATGGCGGCCGCGTGGGCCGCCGCATCGAGTTCCAGCTGCAGCTCCTCCACGCGCAGGGACACCGCCGCGCGCTCTTCCTCGATCTCGTTGATCGACCGGAGCCCCGCGCAGCGCTCGGCGATCGCCAGCTCCAGGGAGTGCACCTCCCGGCTCCGGACCTCGATCTCGGCCAGCACGCGTTCGAGCGCCGCCTTCAGACCCGGGCCGTCCTCGAGGGGCAACTGGTCGTCGCCGTGCTCCCGCTCCACCGTGCTGCGCAACGATTCCAGGGTGTCGTTGCCGAGCAGCGTGTCGAGCTGTTCGCCCATCGACGCGCGCATGATGCGGGCTTCGCGGTACTCGCGCGCCTGTGCGGCCAGCGCGCGGTATTCCTCCACCGTGTCCACGCCCACGTTGTCGAGCAATTGCACCAGGTCTTCCTGGGCCTGCTCGAGTTCGCGGCGGTCCTGTTCGAGTTGCTGCGCGAATTCGTCGGCCTGCTGCTTCAGCGCATCCGCGCTGGCCCGCCTCGGGCGCAATTGGGCGATGCGGATGCCATACGCGCGCAGCGCCCCCAGCGCGCTGGTGTGGTTGGCCTCCTCTTTGTACCCGGCCTCCCGCAGGAGTTTGCGCACCTCGAGCGACAGCCGTTTCTCCTCGCTCTCCTTGACGGCAAGCTTCTCGCCGGCGCGTTCCCGTTCGAGCGTAAGGGTTTCGAGCTGCGCGGCCTGGTCATCCCGGCGGCGGCTGGCCTCGCGGTACTGCTGGTATTTCGCAATCGCGCGTGACGCCGCCGCCTGCACCGTGTCCTCGGTTTCGACGGTCTCGCCGAGGTCGGCGAACACCGCGCGCAGCCGTTCGAGCTTGCCGGCCACGTGAGACGCTTCAACGCGGGCCTGGTGGCGGTGTTGCTCGAGTTCCTCGCGCAGCGTTTCCAGCTCGTTGCGCCCTTTGACGTACTGCTCGTAAAGCGCCTCGAGCTCCCGGAACGACTCGCATCCCGCCTCGGCGATGATTCCGTTGATGGCCTGCTCGCGCGCCCCACGGTCGCCTTCCAGCCGGGTGATTTCCTCGCCGGCCGCGTCGGCGACCTGCTGCAGCTGGCGCAGCGTGAGCCGCGCATGCACCCAGTGGGCCGCGTTGTACACCAGCACGCCCAGCGCAAAGACCTCGGCGAAATACACCCCCTTGTTGCCGGTGACCGCGGCAATCACCAGCAGCACCACCGACAGAAACGCGCCGAAAATGGCCATGGCGCGGAAATTGGGCAGGTCTTCTTCATGGACCTCGATGTCTCGCTGCGCTTCCTCGATGCGCTTGCGTTGCTGCGCGCACCGTTCCTCGGACAGTTTGACCTCGACGGCGAAATCGCGCGCCTCGGCGGGGAAATCCTCGAACCGCGCAAAGACGGATTCGGGCAGGGTCAGTTCGGCGTCACGGCGCGCGCATTCGGCTTCGAGCCGTTCGAGGGCTTCCACCGCGCGATCGCGTTCCTGCTGCGCCAAACTGAAGGACGTGGCGTGCTGGTTGATCCAGAGCAGGGGATCGTCGCTGACCGTCGCGAAGTCCGGCAGGCCTTCGAGTTCGCGTTCGGCGCGGGCGATGTCGTCGCGGACCGTATTCTGGGCCTTGTCGAAATCGTCGATGAAATCGCGCAGGCGCGCGATCTGCGTGTCGAGTTCCTTGAGCCGGTCCTCGAACTGCTCCGGCAGGTCCTGGATTTCCACGGCGTCGTTCTCGAGGCTTTGCGAGGCTTCCCGGTACCGGCGCAGCAGCTCGTTGACCCGCGCCTCGGTCCGCGCCACTTGCTCGCGGGCGGTTTCCATGGCATTGAGGGCGCGATTGAACACGTCTTCCTGTTCCAGGGGGAAATCCTTGGCCTTGGCGAGCGTGAACAGCCGTTGCGTCAGGGTTTCGGCCTGGTGCTGAAGGCTCTCGGCCTTGTGCAGACGGGTGACGCGCTCGGTCTGTTCCAGCTTGCGGATCTGCTGGTCGAGGTCCGCCTGGCTCCGGCGCAGGGCCTCGATCTCGGCGCGGGCGGCGCGCAGGCGCTTTTCGAGTCCGGCCACTTCGTCGCGGGCGCGGCACGCCTCGGCCAGTTCCGTTTCAAGCTGGTCGAGCCGCGCTTTCGCCAGGGGCAGCGGCCGCTTCGAATTCGGCGCCAGACGGCCGATCCGGGCCGTATAGGCGTCGAGATGCTTGACCGCCGCCGTGGACGAACTGGTTTCGTCGGCCGTGTCGGCCAGGGAGGCGATCTTCTCGCCGATCTGGAGCAGGGCGTCTTCGTCGCCGAGCGACTCCAGGCTGGTATGTCCGATCACCGCGACATTGGCGAAGATGGCCTTGCTCAGGCCGAGCTGCTGCGCGGCAAACTCCAGTTCCCGGTTTCGGGCCAGAGGAAACTCGCCGGTGACTTCCCGGCCATGGCTGTGATTGAAGACCTGCACCGATTCGTTTCCGCGATCGAACACGCGGTGTATCTCGAATTCCTGCCCGTTGTCGAGCAGGTAGGTCATGCGCCCGCCATAGCTCCCGGATTCCGCCCAGGGACGCCGCAGGAGATGGTTTTCGTCGTACCGGCGCTGCGTGGTGCTGGCCTTCTGCCCGTACAGCATGTCGGTAATGAAGCTGCGCATGGTGGTCTTGCCCTGTTCGTTGGCGCCCAGCACCACCTGCAAACCGCCGGCAAACTCGATTTCCCGGCCCGTAAACCGCCCGTATCCGTCAAGAAACAGTTTCCGGATGATCACCGCTACTCCCTCTCCAGACCGTGGAACGTAATCGGCCGGTTCCGGTACGCCGCGAGGCCCAGTTCCCGGGCGCGGACCAGCAGCCTGCGTTCCCGGTCGCCGGGTGCATCGGACAGTTCCGCATTGAGCCGCGCGACAAATCCCCCCAGACTGGTCTGCTGCTGTGCCAGCGCGGCCACGTCTTCGGACGGCTCCGTGCGGTCGTCGAGGGCGATATGCTCGAACGCGGGGGCCACCGCGTCGTGAATGGCATCCATTTCCCCGCGCAACTCGGGCGCGGCCGTGCCCGTAAGCGTGACACGCGCGATGGCGCCCACCCCCTCCTCGCGCGGCAGGGCGCGGATGGCGTCGATCACCTCCTGAGAACACACAAACGCGCTGCAGTCGATGGCCGCGGCCAGATACACCGAGCGCGCGGAAGCCACCGGCGTAACGCAAACGCCGCTCTCGTCGATCTCCACCTCGAGATAGTGGCGCATCCCGGTCTCGTTGAATCCGTGCCCTTCCGGCGCGCCCGAGTACGCCATCACCGTCGGAAACGCGCCCTGGATGGGCGTGTAGGCGTGAAAATGGCCCAGGGCGAGATACCGCACGCCGTCCACCGCGGCCGCGGCGGGGTCAAAGGGCGCGTAGGCGTCTTTGCCGGGCGGTTGATGCCCCAGCGCGGACCCGTGCGCCACCGCAACGTGGATCGCCCCGAGCTGGACCGGCGGAAACGCGCCGAACGGGTTGACCGACACGTCCGGGCCGTCGAATCCGAACCCGTGCACGGTCGTGCCGTGTTCATCGAGCACCAGCGACCGCCATTGCGGCCGGTCGAATATCATGACGTTGTCGGGCCACTCTTCTTCGGCGTACGGAGAGCCCTGCACATAGGGGTCGTGGTTGCCCGGCGCGATGCACACCGGCACATGCTGGATCGATTTGAACTCCGCGTGCAGGAACCGCACGGTGTCGCGCGTGACGCGCTCCAGATCGAAGAGGTCGCCGGCGATCAGGAGCACATCGGCGGGCCACTCGCCCGCGCGCCGGATGATCGTGTGAAACACGTCGCGCAGGCTCTGACGCCTGCGGTTGCCAAACCCCGGCGGCGTGTGCGCCGAGGCAAAGCACATGTCCAGATGAACGTCCGCTGTATGAATCAAACGCATAGTCGTATACCCGGTGTATCGTGTTCAGAGGCCCGGCAACCGCCGACGCCGGAAGCTCCCGGCGTGCCCCCGCCACGCCTGCCGTCATCGCCGCGGTGTCCGCACGGTCCCCAGGCCCGCGCAGAGACAGACACGCGCATCGTGATGCGGCGCAAACCCGTCCACATCATAATATGTTTATGGGGTCTGTTGAAAGATCGGCCCGGCCCGCGCAACACAGGGTGCGCCGGACTAGCGCTCGTCCCGCGCGTGCAGGGCGGACAACGCCGCGGGCCGGCCCCGGTGCGCATCGCGATACCCCCGCCGGAACGCGCTGCGAAGCACCCGGAAGCGCAGGGCGTTGAAGGTGCGCGAGTTGTACGCCAGCACGGGGCACAGCCGGTGCGCCAGGGGGAGCATCACCGGGTCCGCCGCACCGCGCCACGCCGCCACGATGCCCCGGTACCGTTCGCGCAACTGTTCCGATTCCGTGGTCTCGAGGAGATGGTGCAGCCAATACCCCTCCGCGTAGCAGCGTCCCGCCTCGCGGTCCAGCGGCTCGGGTTTCCAGAGGAAGGCCTGGGCCTGGTCGCAATAATGGCCCCGGATTCCCACGCTGCGTTCCAGGCGGTAGCCCAGTTCCAGGTCCTCCAGGCCCTCAAACGGCAAATCCTCGCTGAATCCCCCCAAATCCAGCACCGCATCGCGGGGCAGACTCAGATTCTGGGCGCGCCAGTCCAGAAAACTCAGCGGTTGACCGGGCTGGAACGTCTGCTGCGTGAGCCGCCCGACCTTCGACGTGGTGCGCGCATCGAGCTGCGGATGGTAGTCGATGCGGCCCACAACCGCGGCAACATGGCCGTTGCGCTGCTGGCACGTGACATGGTGTTCCACGAGATGGCTGCCCGCAAGCAGGGCTTCATCGAGAAACAGGAGCCACCGTCCCTGGGCCTGCATAACGGCGAGGTTGCGCGCGGCGGCCGCATTGTCCCGCGGGGCATGAAGACACCGCATGCGCACCGGCCCGCCCGAACAGAACCGGTCAAGCATGGCGTCCGTATCCGTCGCGCAGGGAAGAGCAACCACAATGACCTCGAACTTGGCTGCCGGATAGGTCTGGAGTTCCAGGTGGCTCAGGCACATGGACAGCACCTGGGGCAGGCCCCGCGTCAGCGTGACGACAGTCAGGTCGGTGGTTTCCATACGGCACTCGGCCCCTCGAGGATGTTCAGCGTATTCCTGCCCCATCCTACGGACAAGCGAGGACGGGATTCAAGGGAACCGGGGCCGGGCGCGCGGGATTGACCTGGAAGGCGCGCGGCGGGACGGGCGCCGATGGACAGTCTGGAACACGCAATGATAGACTTGCGCACGGCCCGGGCGCCGGCCGGGGTCCCTGCCCGTTCCGCAAAGAACAAGGCGCCTCGGACGGGATAACCTGTTGAAATGACAGCCTGAGAAAGGGCTCTGGGCGTGGAGACCACGGTACCCGAAATCACCCGCTACGGAAGCATCGCGTTGTTTCTGCTTGCCGTCGCGTTTGTACTTGCCGCGCCGTTCTTCTGGCAACACGTGGAATTGACGGACGTGCCCGCCAGCGAATCGTACGAAAACAGCGACCTCTACCAGTTCGTCTATCCCGCGATGCATTACGCCTATGGACGCGTGCGGACCGGACAGGCGCCCCAGTGGAACGCGCGCCAGATGTGCGGCATGCCGCTGCTTGCCGATCACCGGATCGGCCTGTTTCAGCCGCTCAACGCCGTGTTTCTGCTTCCGGATACGGGCCAGGCCATGGCGCTTCACTCGTTCATCTGCCTGGCCCTGATGGGGTTCGGGTGCGTGCTGTTTGCACGCTCGCTCGATCTGGACTATGGAGCCGCGCTCGTGGGCGGGATCGTCTATGCGTTCGCGGGAGCGTCCGCGGCAGCCATGTCGCGGCCGCATCTCGCCTCGGCGCTCGCCTGGATGCCCTTCCTGTTCTGGGCGAGCCGTGAGTTTGCGCGTTCCGGCAGGCGGGGCTGGGCCCTGCTGGCAGGGCTGGCGGGCGCTGCGTTCATCCTGTCCGGCGCATACGCGATTGTGGCCGTGACCCTGCCCCTGGTGGTGCTCTACACCATTCTGCACGGGTTTACACGACGTCCGGGCGAGTTCGGTTTGCGCATCGCCCTGGGCGGCATCCTGCTTGGCGGCGCCCTGGCCCTGTGCCTGGCGGCCGTCCAGTGGGTCCCCACGGCCGCTTGGGCCATGACCCTCGATTCGCCCGCGGACGCGCTCTGGTACCTGCGTTCCGGGGGGCTGCTCCCCGGTTCATTTCGGGAGGCGGTGGTCCAGACGTTCAGCTCGCGGCCGGGCGATTTGCCCCGGCTGTGTTACGTGGGCATGCTGCCGCTGATCCTGGTCCCGGCCGCGTGTTTCCAGCGCAAGAACTGGCGCGAGACCCTCGTGTTTCTGCTCGCGGGCGCGGGAGCCTGGGCGTTGGGGGCCGTGGGGCCGCAGCGGGTCGTGGCGGGGCTGCCCCGGGAAGCGTTTCTGTATCTCGCGGTGTTCTGTGTCGCCGTTCTCGCGGCCCTCGGCGCGGACCGCATCTTCAAACCCCGGAAAGATTACCGTTCCGTCCACGTGTGGCCCGTGGCCATCGTGGTGTTCCTGGCCCTCTGCGGGGTGTTTTACGTCGCCGAAGGCCAGGGCCGGGGCTATGTCATCGCGTTCGCGATACTGCTGGCGCCGTTTCTGATCCTGCGCCAGACCTGGGTGTCGGTCCTGGCGACCTGCGCCGCCGCGCTGCTTATCTTCATCGACCTCACGCTCGCCAGCCTGAACGCCTATGGCCATCCGTACCAGGACTTCCCCGAACATGCGCGCAGATACAGCGAATCCCTCGAAACCGCGCGCGAACGCGCCCTGGGCGGGCGCGTCGCGATCATGTCGCGGCCCCTCGATTACGGATTGCCCGCGAACCTTGGGCTGCTCACGCCCATCGACGTCGCCGGGGGCTGCAATCTGTTCGTTACGCGGGAACAGCGCGCCTGGTGGTCCCGCCTCATCCGGCACGGCGCCGGCGGCGACCCGGTGGCGTCGTGGGACGTGTCGCCCGACGCCCTCCAGCCGTCGCTGCTCAATTTCATGACCGTCCGGGCGATCCTGGCGTCGCCCGATACCGGTATCCCGGCCGACGCCTGGAACGAAACCGGCCTGCGCTTGCGCGAAATCCAGACGCCCGCGCGGGGCACGGTCTACATCAACGAATCCGCCTTGCCCCGGGTGTTCTGGGTGCCCGCGTGGCGCCTGGCCGACGACGTAGATGCGGCCATGGACGCCCTGGCATCGCCCGGCTTCGAGCCCGCGCGGGAGTGCGTTGTCGATGCCGCGCATGGCCCCTATCTGGAGCAGTTTCAGCGGCGCGGGCCCGGGCAGCCCGAGGCGCCGCGCGGCGAGGTGGTCGCCGCCGTCTTGAGCACCGCGCAGCCCGCCGTGGCCCCGGAGCCCTCCGCCCCGCCGGCGGGAGAGGCGCCGTTGACGCCGCGCGTGACGCCGTCCCCGGGGACGCTGGAAGAGCGCTCCCCCGAGCGGCTGGCCGTCCACGTGGAAGTGCCCCAGGCGGGCATCGTCGTACTCAGCGACTCATTTGCGCGGGGATGGCGCGCGTCGCTCGACGGCGTGCCGTGCGAGATTCTGCGCGTCAACGGCATATTTCGCGGCGTTGCCGTGCCCGCGGGCGTGCATGACATCGTGTTCACCTACCGCCCGGCCTCGCTCTACCTGGGGATAGGTATTGCGCTGTTCGGCGCGGCCCTCCTGGTCGGTTCCCTGCTGGCCGCCGCCTGGCAGCGCTCGTGATGCCGGTTTATCAAACGGGGCGGTTCCGGCCGTTCCCGGCGACGTGCCGTGCGCGTTCGTGCCGTTGATCTGCCCCGGAACCGTTGCTACCATTCCGCCGGATTGCCGGGAACCGGCTTCAGAGGAGGTGCGCGCCATGTCCAGGAAGCTCCGCATTGGATTCATCGCGGCCGGGGGAATCGCGCCCGGGCATTGGAACCGTATCCACGACACGAAGAAGGCCTGCGTCGTTGCCCTGACCGACCCGTCGAAGAAGTCGCTCGCCGTGTTCTACCAGAAATGTCCGGGCTCGGAGAAGCTGCCCGCCTACAGCGACTACCGCGACATGCTGGCCCACGAAGCACTCGACGGCGTGGTGGTCCAGAGCCCGCACACGGTGCATTATGAACAGACCGCCGCGTCGCTCAAGCAAGGCCTGCACGTGCTGTCCGAGAAACCGCTGACCTGCACGGTGCAACACGCCAAACGCCTGATCGCTCTGGCCCGGAACACGAAGCGGGTGCTGATGATCTCGTACCAGCGCCATTACATGCCCGAATTCAGGTACATCCGGGAGCAGATCGCCAGAGGCGCCATCGGAAAGGTGCAGTTCGTGCAGGCGGTGCAGGCGCAGGAATGGCTCCGCGCCGTGAAAGGCACGTGGCGGCAGAAACTGGCCGAATCCGGCGGCGGGCAAATCAACGATTCAGGCAGCCACCTGATCGACATCCTCATGTGGCTGACCGGCCTCAAAATCGCCGAAGTCTACGCGGAAATGGAGAATTTCACCACCGAGGTCGACATCAATTCGACCCTCACCATGAAGTTCGGCAACGGCGCCCTGGGCAGCGTGGCCATCATCGGCAACGCGCCCGCGTTTCACGAGGATGTCACCGTCGTGGGCTCGAAAGGCGCGTTCTACCTCCGCCACGGTCAGCCCCTCGTCCATCAGGACGCGACCGGCAAACCGGTCAAGGTGGTTCTGCCCCGGTACACGAAGAATCCCGACGCCAACTTCATCGACGTCATTCTCGGTAAAGACGAGCCGCAGACCCCGCCCGTATGCGGGTTGCGCGTCATCGAGGTGACCGAGGCCGCGTGGAAATCCGCCCGGACCGGCCGGGTCGTCAAGGTAAAGACGAACGGCTGATTCCGGAACCCGGCCCGGCGTCACTCGGAGGGCCCGAGCATCTTGGCGGGATCGACGGTCTCGTCGAACTCCTCCGCCGTAAGCAGGCCGAGGCGGATCGCTTCCTCTTTGAGCGTTGTGCCATGGGCATAAGCGGCCTTGGCGATGCGGGCGGCGTTGTCGTAGCCGAGCGTCCGGTTGAGCGCCGTGACCAGCATCAGCGATTCGTGCAGCAGCGCGTCGATGCGCTGTTCGTCCGGCTCGATGCCCACCGCGCAGTGGTCATTGAACGACCGCGCGGCGTCGCCCAGAAGCCGGATCGATTGCAGCAGATTGTAGATCAACACGGGTTTATACACGTTGAGTTCAAAATTGCCCGACGCGCCCGCCACGTTGATCGTCGTGTCGTTGCCGAGCACCTGCGCGGCCACCATGGTCAACGCTTCGCACTGGGTCGGATTCACCTTGCCGGGCATGATCGACGAGCCCGGCTCGTTGGCCGGGAGCCGCAGTTCGCCCAGGCCGCAGCGCGGCCCGCTCGCCAGCCAGCGGATGTCGTTGGCGATTTTCATCAGGCTGCACGCGACCGTTTTCAGCGCGCCGGACATCATCACCACGGCGTCGTGGGCCGCCAGCGCCTCGAACTTGTTGGGCGCGGTAACGAAGGGCAGGCCCGTCAGCTCGGCGATCTTCGCGGCCACTTTCACGTCGTAGCCCTTCTTCGTGTTGAGCCCCGTGCCGACCGCCGTGCCGCCCAGGGCCAGTTCAAACAGGCCCGGCAGCGCCGCCGTGATCCGCTCGATGCCGTTCGTGAGCTGCTGGGCGTACCCCGAGAACTCCTGGCCAAGCGTGAGCGGCGTCGCGTCCATCAGATGCGTCCGTCCGATCTTGATGATCTCTTGAAACGCCTCGGCCTTGGCCTGCAACGTGTCGCGAAGCGTCTCCAGCGCGGGCAGGAGGCGCCGCTGCACCTGTTCCGCGGCCGCGATGTTCATCGCCGTCGGGAACGTGTCGTTTGACGATTGCGACATGTTCACGTGATCGTTGGGATGCACGGGGTTCTTGCTGCCCAGCTCGCCGCCGAGGATTTCGATCGCCCGGTTGGCGATGACCTCGTTGACGTTCATGTTGCTCTGAGTTCCGCTGCCCGTTTGCCACACCACCAGGGGGAAATGGTCATCCAGCCGGCCGTCGATGACCTCGTCGGCCGCCTGGCAGATGGCGCTGCGCAGGTCGGGTTCAAGCAGGCCCAGCTCGAAGTTGGTCAACGCGGCCGCCTTCTTGAGAATCCCGAACGCGCGGAGGATCTCCCGCGGCATGGTTTCCGTGCCGATCTTGAAATTCTCGACCGACCGCGCGGTCTGGCAGCCGTAGTACGTGCCGGCCGGAACGTGCATCTCGCCCATCGTGTCCGTTTCAATCCGGTAATCCACCGCCGTGTCCTCCGGGTGTTTCAGGCTGTCCCGGCGCCGCCCTGAGTGCCGCCGGGAAGCGGAGACGGCCGGGCGCGCCGTTTGCCTGAACGCGGACGCCCGCCCCATTATTCGGGCGTGTATGCGCAGGCCTATTTCGCCGCGGTTTTCATGGCCGCGGTCAGGGCCGCCATGCCTTTCTGGATGTCGCCAATGCGGTCGTCGCCGGCTTCGCGCTCGAAAATGTAGCTGCCGTCAAACCCCGCGCCGGCCAGAATGCGCACAAACGCCACCCAGTCCACCTCGCCGGTGCCGACCACGACTTCCTCGCCCCACTGCCCCTTGACCTGCGTGCGTTTCGCGTCTTTGACATGCACCTGCCGCACATGCGGCGCGAGTTTGGCCACCGCCTCGATGGGGTCGTCCATGTCGTACAGGAGCATGTTGGCCGGATCAAAATTCACCGCCACGTTGTCCGCGCCGCGCCGTTTCATCTCGTCCAGGAACTCGAGCAGGGTGTCTGCGCGTTCCTGACCGGTCTCCATGAGCAATCCGGCCCCGGCCTCCCCGAACAGGCGGGCGAGCGTAGCCACGCGGCCGGCCAGCTTGTCGAAGCTGGGGTCGCTGGGATCATGCGGCAGGAACCCGGCATGGGCCATGACGTACGGGAGGCCCAGTTCCGCGGCCTTGGCCGCCGTGACCTTCGCCAGCGCCAGGTTTTCTTCCCAATGCTGGTCCGGCACGATGCCGCCCGTCCGCCGGATCGTCTCGGGCGTGGTGTAATCCTCGCCGATGGTGGAATACATGCCCGTCACAATACGGATGCCCGAGTCGGCCAGGACATCTTCCACGCCATCCCAGGCGCCCGGATCATCGCGGTGCGGCGTCAGGCCCAGTTGCACCCGCTTGAGGCCCAGGGCGTTCACCTTCTGTGCCAGGTCGTCCGGTCCCGTCGCCTGAAGCGACCAACTGCACACCCCGATCTGATCTGCTGTCTGAACTTTCACTGAACCATGCCTCCTTCCATCGCACACCTGCCGCTTCGTTGCAGAGACCGGGCCGTGCGCGCCGTGCAACGCCGGCATCATCGAAACCAGCCCGGCGCCCATCCTAGCCCGCTCATCGCGCGAACGCAAGCAGACGCCAGGAAGGAACACCTGGGTTCATTGCCCGAGAGTCAGGATTGTGTCTCCCCTGGTAAAGATGTCATGATGAACCCCACGGCGCATCACGTCAGTTTGCGCACACCGCACACCGTATGGAGGAGGGTTTTCCGTGTCTGTACGAATCACTGCATCGTATACCGGGGCCGTGCTGGCGGGCGCCAGCATCCTGCTGGCATCGTTCTTCAGCACGGCGCAGGAGCCATCCGGCGTCACGACCTTCTATGTCGCGCCCAACGGCAACAACGCGTGGTCGGGCGCCCTTGAAACCCCGAATGCCGACGGGACGGACGGGCCGTTTGCCACCATCGAGGCCGCGCGCGACGCCCTCCGGGCGCTCGAGCCCGGCGTGCGCCAGCAAGGCCCGATCCGGATTCTGGTGCGGGGCGGGGACTATCCGGTCACCGGGCCGATCGTGTTTGGCCCGGAAGATTCGGGCACGGTGGCCGCCCCCATCGCCTACGAGGCGTACCCCGGCGAGACGCCGGTCGTTCACGGCGGGCGCGTCCTGTCCGGGTGGAAGGCCGACGGGCCGCTGTGGACCCTCGAACTGCCCGAGGTGCGCGAGGGCGCATGGGGTTTCACGGGCCTCTATGCCAACGGGGAATGGCGGCAGCCCGCACGCACGCCCAATCCCGCGCACCCGGTCGGCGATTACCCCGAAGAGTCGGATTATTTCTACACCACCGGCCGGGTCACAACCACGAATCCCGACACAGGGAAGGAAGAGCCCAGCAAAGACACGATCCGGTTTCAGCCGGGCGACGTGCAGCCATGGGAGACCCTCCCGGACGCCTGGGTCGTGATGTTCCACTCGTGGAACACGTCCATGCACTTCGTCAAGACCCTGGACCTCGAGAATCACACGCTCGAATTCACCATCGGGTCGGGCTGGCCCATGGGCTACTGGCAGCCCGCCGGACAGCGGTTCTTCATCGAGAACCTCTTCGAAGGCCTCGACCAGCCAGGCGAATGGTACCTGAACCGGAAGACCGGCGTGCTGTATTACTACCCGATGCCGGGCGAAACGCCCGACACCACCGTCGTGGTCGCCCCGGTGGCGCAGCAGTTGCTCGTGCTCACGGGCAAGCCCGAAGAGGGGGCCTATGTCGAACACCTGGCGTTCCGGGGGCTGCGCTTCCACTACACCGAATACACGCTTCCCGCGGAAGGCTATCCCGGCGGACAGGCGGCCGTGGCGGTCAACGCCGCCGTAGAAGCCCGCGGCGCGCGCCATTGCCTTATCGAGGGCTGTGAAGTTGCCCACGCCGGCAATTACGGCGTCTGGTTCCGCGCTGGATGCCAGGACAACCGCCTCGTCCGGTCGGAAATCACGGATCTGGGCGCGGGCGGCGTGCGCATCGGCGAAACCGGCGACGCGCCTTCCGCCGCACTGGTCTGCATGCGCAACACCGTCGACAACTGCTTCATCCACGACGGCGGAAAACGGTACCGCGGCGCCATTGGGGCGTGGATTGGCAAAAGCTCCTACAACACCCTCTCGCACAACGAAATCTGCGATTTCCGGTACACGGGCATTTCGGTGGGCTGGTCGTGGGGGTTCCAGCCGAGCAGCGCCCATCACAATCTCATCGAGTTCAACCACGTCCACCACACCGCCAAGGGCCAGTTGAGCGATACCGGAAGCATCTACACCCTCGGGGTGTCGCCCGGCACCATCATCCGGAACAACATTTTCCACGACTCGATCTCGTATCCAAAGGTGTCGGGGGGCTGGGGAATCTACTTCGACGAGGGCTCGTCGTATATCCTCGCCGAGAACAACCTCGTCTACAACACC
>JAAYAQ010000121.1 GCA_012719295.1 Candidatus Hydrogenedentota bacterium
CACAAGCGGCTGCTGCCAGCAGTCATAGATGGCGCCGTCGAGCCCGCAGAACCTCATCGGCCGGCCGGAACCGCACAGGTACCGGCCCCACACCGCGCAGGAGCCCGGCAGATAGGCAAACAGCAGCCGGTACCCGTTTTCGATGTGCGCCGGAACCGGAGACATGTACCCCGGCCATGGCGCGCAATGGCACTGCAGCGTCGGGCTCACCGCGCCGAACCTCGCCGCAAACTTCCCGGTCTCTTCTCTGAGGGCGTCCGGCAGGGCAAAGGCCAGTTCCTCGTCCCGGGCCAAAGGGTCTGCGTGCGGGCCGAAGCTGTGGCCGCGCGCCCGCAACTCGGCGACATCGGTTTCGGAGAGCTTTGTCGCTCTCATTAGATAAAAGGTTGCCGCGCCCCCGCGTTTTTCGAGCGCGGCAGCCAGCGCCCGGAACTGGCCGGGTTCGGAATAGTCCCCGTCGCTTTCGAAGACGCCGGCGGTGCGGTGCGCGGCCTCTGCATAGTACCAGAGGCGGGCCAGCGGAAAAGGGGCCGTGCCAGTCAGCATTCGCGCCAGCAATTGGCTGTGAAGGTCCGCCTGCGGAAGGTGGGCCGCGCGCGGATCCAGATGGCCTTCAAACAGGTCCAGCGCATGCGGCCAGGGCCAGGTTGCGCTGGTGGTGTACCCGCTCAGGTCCGGGTTGCCGAACCGGATGCGCGCCACCGCCTCGGCCAGATCGTAAAAGAAGAGCGTGACCCGCCCCCGGCCGCAGGGCGCCGTGGCCGCGGCGGGGTGGCCGGTCTCGTGCCATTCCGCATTCAGCGCGTCCGCAACGGCCAGCCAGTCCGGGGGGCCCGCGGGCAACACATAGCGGGGGATGGGCAAATGCGTCTGCAGGGACAGGCCAGTGCCCCCGTAGCTGTAGCGAATCCGGACGGTCCCGGGATAGATGACAGACGACGCAACCGCGAAACCCAGCTGCTCCACGATCCATTGCTGGGGCTGCAGGAAGACCGCCCCCGCGCCGCGCCGAACCGCTTCCAGCAGCGCATCGGCCTGTGCCCGGCGCAGAATGGCCCGCGTTACCAGAATGAGTGCCGTCTCTTCAAATTCGGGCAAGCGGCCATCTGCCAGATCCACGAACGAAAACCCGGTCAGCCCCTCGGACACCAGGATTTCCCGGGCAAACCGTCCATAACGGTTCTCCGGCTGGTTCGAGTTTATGAGGATACAGGTGTTTAGTTTGGCCATTGCCGTTCGTGCCGATCAGAGGTCGAATATCAGAGGCGGCGGCGTGAAAGGCACCTCTTTGTACACGCCGTCGGACCGGGATTCCAGATCCAGGATGCGCGCCGCGCCGTCTTCCACAACGCGCTTGACGATCTGCTCGCCGGTTTCTCGCGAGGCGCGCTCGGGATACCCCATAACGCCCAGGGGAATGATGAGCGACTGCCGCCGGCCGAGGTATTCCCGGACCGTCTTGACCGTCATATGCTCCATAACCGGAAACGGATCGCTCATGCGTCATTCTCCCTGTGCCCCGGCACGGTCACCCGTGCCGGTTGTGCGCGCGGTTCCGGGGCCTTCGGAAACTCCGGCTACCGTTCCAGCCGGAGTGGTGCATATCCGTCGTGGTAATGATAACTCGTGACCGGAAGTTGCGGGGTCATGCTCAATTCAGGACCACGCAGGGGCAGGTACCGTGAATAGTTGTAGCGCGCTACGAGGATGGTCCACGCCGCGTCGGGCCCGAACTCATCCCCAAAACGCTTCAACTCGCGGATCGGTATGGCCATCTCGCCGGTCCAGCTTGTGTCGCGGTCCCGCCAGTCGTTCAATGTGCCCTGGCATTGCGCCGCCACGTGCAGTTCCATCGTATGCGCTTCGCTGCTCTTGAGTCCCATGCGTCCGCTGCCGGGAAACCAGAGGTGCGTCTTCTTACCGTGCGGCGTCACATACAGTTCCCAATACCAGGTGTTGGCTTTGGGTTTCAGGAAAACTTCTGCCAGATCGCCCGTCAGGTAATGATGTTCCTGATCGTTCTTTCCCTCGGCCACGATGTCGGAATCGGTGTACTTCACCCCGACATACAGAAACTCGTTGTCCCAGGCCAGCCGGACTTCACCCGGCTCGTGCAGCGTCTCGCCCCTGGCCTCAGTGTCCTTGCCGAGGAGCAGGGGGTACGGAGTGGTGGTCTTCCATGCCGCGTCATCGAGCGCGCCGTCAACGTTGACCGGCGTCCCGGTGAATTTCGCCACCATGACCGGGGGCGCTCCGGGTTCCGTTCCCGCCAGGGCCGCGACGGCAGCCAGTGCGCATAGGGCGACGGCAACACGACCATGTCTCATTCAGGATCCTCCACCTCTTCCGGCTCGACGACATTCATACGCTCGATTTCCTCGTCATTCAGATCATCCAGATTGCGATGTCCCACCACGGTGCCGTCGTCGCGGTCGTCCCGCTCCGCGATACTCAACGCCGCGATGAGCTGCTTCAGATTGTGGATGCCGCCGATCGCCAGCCAGACCGTGATGATTACCGACAGCGCGAACATGAAGTAGCAATACACCCGCCAGGCGGCCATCCACGTCCTGTCCTCGATGGGCGTGCTCAGGGCGTATAGCGTCCCCGCGATAAAGATGAGCAGGAACAGGAACGAGTAGCCGTAGGACCCGATAACGAGACAGCGATCCGTAAAGGAGTACTCGGGGCCCATGGCCAGCGCGCGCAGGCCCGTCGCGGCATTGGCCGCGCCCTCGCGCGTATACTTGCCCCGGTGCAGGATCCGATCCATCTCGCAGACACGGCCCCGGCCCGTAGCCAGCGACACAACGGCATAGACCGCCGCCGACGTTACCATCGTGTAGAACCACAACACCTGCGACGTGATCGGGCATTTCTCCCCGCCCAGCTTTGGCCACGCGCGGACCGCGCGCTCCCAGAATCCCGGAAACAGGTCCGTCGCGAGCGCCTGCGTGTTCGGCCAGAAGTACGTCATGTACCACCCGGCGATGGCCAATGCCATGCCCGTCACCGCGGCCGCCCAGGCGCCCGCCGTGTTGCCCCGTTTCCAATACAGCCCGCCGATGATGGCCGCGCCCGCCCAGCCCAGGTAGATTGTGCCGGTGAGGGCAAAATACATCAAGATATCCTGCTGCTGGTTAAACAGCAGGCTGAAAAGAAAAATGAATACCGCCACCCCGAGGATCGATATGCGCAGCCAGCGAATGTGCTGTTTCGGTCCCAGAGGTGCGACCTCGCCGCGCAGCGTGTTGCGGATCGGCAGCACAACGTCCTGGATGAAAATGCTGCCCCACGTGTGAAGGTACGTGTCATGCGTGGTCACAAACGCCGCGAACATCACCGCCGCAAAGGCGCCCGCGAGTCCCATCGGGAAAAAGTGCGCCAGCGCCACGGTCACGGTGAGCTGCGAGCGCAACTGGTCGCTGGGCACGGTATCCAGCACCCGGTTGACGTTCGCGGCGTAGTCCGAGAACGAAGGGTGGTGCAGCAGCACATACGCGGATACCGGGAGCAGGACCATGGTCAGCGACTGGGTGATCTGCCGCAGATTGGCGATCAAACGGCCCATCTTGGCCTCGTGCGGCGATTTTGCCGCGCAATAATAGCCCTGGTTGCCTTGCCAGGCCATGAAGGTGAAGACAATCCCGAAAACGGCGATAAGAAAATAGGTCACGTTGAAGTTCTCGGTGTCGGCGGTCTTCATCGGGTGGATCATCGAAGCGGTTGTGGGCGCCATCGACAGGGCTTCCTCGATCGTCGTCCAGTCAAAGTGAATCAGCAGGAACAGGCCGAGCACCACGAACATGATATTGACGAACGTGCCCTGGATGAAATCCGTCACCATAACCACGACCTGTCCGCCCATCAGGGTAAACG
>JAAYAQ010000122.1 GCA_012719295.1 Candidatus Hydrogenedentota bacterium
GAGCGCGAAGCGCTCATCGTACAGCACATGGACGACGTCATCCCGAAGCTCGAAGCGGTGGGTGAAACCAAGCGCCGCATCCAGGGCAACGGTCATTTTCACCGGTTCCCGACACTGGAGCTCTGACCGCCGCCGGGAGACCGGGGCACAAGCACCGGGGAGGCCCTCGCCATGACCGACACCATGCCGCGCCCGACGATGGTTGCGGGACAATTCTATCCAGCGTCCCCACGCGCTTTGGCTCAGGCCGTGCGCACCTTTATGGACACCGCCACGGTCGAGCCCGCGCCCGAACGGGTCCGGGCCCTGGTCGTACCCCACGCAGGTTATGTGTATTCGGGCCAGACGGCCGGGTTCGCCTTCCGCCGTATCGAGGGGAAACGCCCGTCGCGCGCCGTGCTGCTTGGGTGTTCGCACCGCTACCCGATCTTCCGCGCCTCTGTCTATACCGGGAGCCGTTTCGAATCTCCGCTGGGGGACTTTCCCGTCGATCGCGATTTCGCGCATGACCTTGCGGAGGTGACCGGCAGCCGGTCCATCGAACCTCATCTCCCCGAACACGCGCTGGAAGTCCAGTTGCCGTTCCTGCATGCCGCGTGCGGAGGACCGGTACCGCTGGTGCCCGTCCTGTTCGGCTCGCATTCGCCCTGGCATGCCGACCTGGGCAAGAAACTGGCCGCCCTGCTCGACCCGGGCGACCTCGTACTGGCATCGACCGATCTTTCGCACTACCTGTCGCAGCAGCGGGCCGCGGAGATCGATGCGCGAACCATCGAGGCCGTGCTGAGCAAAGATACCGATGCGTTCGGCAGGGGCATTGACGAGAGCCGGTATTCGATGTGCGGGTCCACGGCGGTCATCTGCGCCATGGCGTTTGCGACGGCCGCCGGCGCGAGCTTCTGGCAACTGCTCGATTACCGCACCAGCGCGAACGCTTCCGGCGACTGCACCCGCGTGGTGGGTTACGCCGCCATCTCGATGGAAACGGTGTAGCCGCCTATTCCAGCAAATACCGGGCACAGGCGGGGGAGAGCGTGCTGCCGAGCGCCTGCGTGCAATAATCGCCATCGCCGGTGCGTCTGACGACCAGGTAGATGTCCGCGTCTCCGGGCAGCACGCACACGGCCATCAGGCCGTGCCCGTCGAGGTGGGGCCATACCCAGCAGGTCTCGCCCGGCGGAATGGCGGCCTCCACCACCTTAAACCCATCCGGCGGAACCAGCGCCGGGATCAGGTTCTCTCCCCAGTTCTCCCCGCGGGGGTCCATGCACGTGTAGACGCCGGTGACGGGCCGGTCTCCTCCGTTCAGCACCCAGATGCGGCGGGCAGTGCCCTCCTGCGGACACCCGCAAAGTGCGAAAACACCAAAAACGAAAAGAAAACACTTGACCGCAACGCACGGGATTCGAAACACGCTGGCCTCCATAGCGACAAAACGCAGCACCGGAAAAACTTCGCCTAATTGGGTATGCCGGACGTGTTACTTCCCCCGGAAACACGTTCGAAGTGGGTGTGTCCTCTCAACAAGAACGCTAGCGGTATGCCGGAATGTTGTCTCCCCAACATCCCGAGTACAGGGGTATTCATAACACAAAGTATTGTGGTTTTCAAGCCTCTGTTTCTGCTTCATACAACATATAGTGATCATTATACCGAAGTGGGGCAGAAGGCGCCGTCTATGGATTCCGTCCTGAATCCGCCGTCCTCGTCCCGCGAAAACGTTCCGGAATGCCCGCGAAACCGCTGTGCATCCCGCACGTCTGGACATGGGCGCACTGCTGCGGGTATGCTCATTCCCGGAACGGAACGGCCCCGCTGTCCGCGATGATGGGAACCGAGCATGAAAGTCCGCGACCTTTGTTTAATTATTGACGAGCTGGCCCCGCCCGCGCTCGCGTATCCGTGGGACAAGGCCGGGTTGCATACCGGCGACCCGGACGCCGACGTCACGCGCGTGCTCGTCGCACTGACCGTGGCGCCGGAAACGGTGGCGGCGGCGAAGCGGCGCAAAGCGCAGATGATTGTGGCCCATCATCCGCTGATCTGGGATCCACTGGTCTCGTTGCGGCGGGACGCCCCCCATGCCGCGCTGTGCCTGGCGCTGGCCGAAGCGGATATCGCCTGTTATTCGGCGCACACCAACCTCGACGTGGCGCCCGGCGGCGTGAGCCACTGTCTTGGGGAAACGCTTGGACTGCAGGAAATGCGGCCTCTGTTGCGCGTCGAGCAGGCCTCGCAAGTGAAGCTGGTGACGTTTGTGCCGCCACAGCATGTTGATGCGCTGCGCGCGGCGGTGTGCGAAGCCGGGGCGGGGACAATCGGCGGTTACACCCACTGCACGTTCTCCACGTCCGGCATAGGCACATTCCGGCCGAGTGAGGCATCCCGTCCCTTCAGCGGCCGAAAGGGAAGGCTTAACGAAGAACCCGAGTTGCGTTTCGAGACCGTGGTTCCCGCCTGGCGTCTCCCGCACGTGCTGGAAGCCCTGTTCAGAGTCCATCCGTACGAAGAACCGGCTTGCGACATCGTGCCGCTCGAAAACGGCATCCCCGGGATTGGACTCGGAATGCGCGGGACTCTCCCGTCCGGCCTGCCCCTGGGAGAATTTGCCTCGCACGTGGTGGCGCGGCTGGATTGCGGCCACGCGCGGGTGATCGGCGATGCGAAGCGCAAGGTCAAACAGGTGGCGGTCATCGGGGGCAGCGGGGGAGGGGAACTCCACCGTGTGCCTCCGGATGTGGAAGCGGTCGTCACCGGCGACGTGAAATACCACGAGGGGCTCGAGGCGCAGCATCGCGGGCTCGCGGTCATTGACGCGGGCCACGAGGCCACGGAGCGGCCGGTCATTCCCATGCTCGCCCAACACCTCCGGACACGAGCCACGGGCGTGCGGGTGTATGAGTATCTCGAGCCCCCGCTGTTCGAGGTGCGTACGAAATGAGCGCGCAACGGCATGCGGACCCGCTGAAGATCCTGTTTCTGGCGTCGGAAATCGCCCCCTTCGCGAAGACGGGCGGCCTGGCCGATGTCGCCAATTCTCTTCCCAAGGCCCTCACGGCGCTGGGACACGATGTCCGGCTGGTCATGCCGTGCTACGCGAGTATCCCGAAGAACCTGCTCGGGAAACGGCTGGGCACGTTCATGGTGTACCTTGGGGGAAACCACCTCTCGGGCGCCGTGCGCCTGTCGACACTGCCGGGGTCCCGTGTGCCGGTCTACCTCATCGAGCAAGGCCTGTATTTTGCGCGAAGCGGGTTGTACCAGGCAGGAGGCAGACCCTACTCGGACAACCTCGAGCGGTTTGCCTTCTTCTCCCTGAGCGCCCTGGAAGGCGTCGCCCAGACCGGCTGGCTTCCCGACGTGATTCACTGCAACGATTGGCACACGGCGCTCGCGCCGGCCTTCCTGAAGGTGTCGCAGCGGGTCAATCCGGCCTGTCGCGGCATCCCGACCGTGTTCACGATCCACAACCTGATTTACCAGGGCCGGTTTCCCGGCGCTCAGTTTTATCAGACGGGGCTGCCGGAACGTCTCTTTACGCCGGATTACCTCGAATACTATGGCGACGTGAACGTAATGAAAGCGGGCATCGCCTTCGCCAACAGAATCAGCACGGTGAGCCCGCAGTACGCGGAAGAAATCCAGACCCCGGAAGGCGGATGGGGGCTCGACGGCTATCTGCGTACGCGCTCCGCGGATATCAGCGGCATCCTGAACGGCATCGATTACGCGGAGTGGAACCCCGCGGAGGACCCGCTCATCCCGGCGCATTTCTCCCGCAAGAACCTGAGGGGAAAGAGCCGCTGCAAATCCGCGCTCCAGACCGACCTGGGGCTGCCGGACAAAAATGTCCCGTTGTTCGGCTGCGTATCGCGCCTGGTCTACGAAAAGGGCATCGACCTCCTGATCGATTCGCTGGAGACGCTTTTCCGGGAAGAGCTCCAGCTCGCCGTGCTGGGCACGGGGGACTCCGAGCTGGAACGCCGCCTGGCGGAGGCCTCGCAACGGCGCCCGGAACTCCTCAAGGTCATCTTGCGTTACGACGAAGCGCTGGCCCATCAGTTTTACGCGGGGTGCGACTTCTTCCTGATGCCCTCGCGCTCGGAACCGTGCGGCCTGTCTCAGATGTACAGCCTGGCCTATGGCGCCATTCCGGTCGTCCGGTACACCGGCGGCCTGGCCAATTCGGTCCGGGACGCCACGGCCCGGAACCTTACCGACGGCAAGGCGACGGGAGTCGTTTTCCGCGAGCCTGCCGTGGAAGACTTCGTGCATGCGGTCCGGCGCGCCCTCGAGATTTACCAGGATCCCGAGAGGCGCCGCCGGCTCCGGAAGGCCGGCATGGCGGAGGATTTCTCGTGGGAACGCTCCTCGCGCGAATACGAGCGGCTCTATCGCGAGGCCCTGGCGAAACCATGACCACAGGAGACTGCATCATCGAGACCGCGTCGCCGGAAGCGACGCGCCGGCTGGGAGCCGCCCTGGCGGCGATGCTCCCGCGAGGCGCCGTGGTCGCACTCCGGGGCGAACTCGCCACCGGCAAGACCTGCCTGGTCTCGGGCATGGCCGGCCATTTCGCGGAGGCCGACTATGTGCACAGCCCGACGTTCACCCTGGTGAACCAATACGGACAAGATCCGGCCCTGCTGCATGTCGACCTGTACCGGCTGGGCGGGCCCGATGAAGTGGCCGACCTCGGGTACGCGGAGCTGTTTGATTCCGAGGATGTCTGTGTCGTGGAATGGGCGGAACGTGCGGAGACCCTGCTGCCGGATGTCCGGCTCGACATCTACCTCGAACACGCGGGCCGCGA
>JAAYAQ010000562.1 GCA_012719295.1 Candidatus Hydrogenedentota bacterium
GTGCGACTTCGGCCGCGTGGCCTGCGCGATTTGTTTTGACCTGAATTTTGACGAACTGCGCCTGAAGTATGCCGCCCAGAGACCCGATCTTATCGTGTTCTCATCAATGTACCACGGCGGGCTGATGCAGGCCTACTGGGCCTACTCGTGCCGCGCGCATTTCGTGGGCGCCTGTTGCGGCTTGCCCAGCGCCATCCTCGCCCCCACCGGCGACATCCTTGCCACGACCACCAACTACTTCCCCCACGTCACGGCCACGGTCAATCTCGATTGCGCGATCATCCATCTCGACCACAACTGGGGCCGGATCCGGGCCATGCTCGACAAATACGGCCCGAAGGTGAAGATGCACGATCCCGGCCTCCTGGGCGCGGTCCTGATCAGCAGTGAGACTTCCGAATTCACGATCGCCGACCTGGTCCAGGAATTCGAGTTCGAGCTGCTCGACGACTATTTCCAGCGTTCCCTCGACCACCGCCACGCCCCGGGAAACATCGAAGGCACGGCGGGGTGATCCTCGGAATCCGTCGCGGGGAGGATCCAGCGCGGACGGTGTCTGTGAGCGCCGGAGAGCGGCCGCCGCCTGCCCGCGGTTTCACGCGGCGTCGTGAACGTGGATGGTGCGCTTGCATTGCCGGCACTGGACGGTCGACGCCTGCAGGCCCGGCGGGAGGTTGGTGGTCTCGCCGCAGGGGCAGCGAAACGTGGTCCAGGCGCCCGGCTGCCGTCTGACGACCAGGGGTTCCGGCGGCTCGTGCCGGTCGCGCGGGGGAACGGGCGGCGGCGTCTCGGCGGCGCGTTCCAGCGTGTTGCCAAGCGCCCGGGCCGCCGTCAACGCCGCGACCGGGATCACCAGTTCACGATGGCACCGCGGACACGCAACCTTGTCTCTCGTGAAATCGGGCGGAAGTTTCAGCCGGAGTCCGCACGCGCAGGCGAGAAACATGAACTTGTTCACGCCGCGCAGGGCGTCGGTAGCCTGACGCCACTGCGTCTTCCGCTGTTCGTGCTTTTCCTCGCGCCGTGCCTCAGCCTGGACCCCGGCCTCGCGGATCGCCGCGCCCGTGCCGGCGGCCAGGGCCGACGCCGGCACGCCCGCGGCCGCGCCCAGGCGTTCCGACGCGCGCTGATATTCAGCGAACGAGGCGGTTCCCGCCATGCCGCGGAGGATGCGAATCCGTTCCTCCGTGGGGGGATGGGTCTGCATGAGGCTGAACGCCGAGAGCCCCTGTTTGTAGGGATTGCAGATAAACATGGGCGCCGTGCTGCGGTTAAGACGGGCGAGCTGCTGGCTGTCCTGTTCGATGATCTCCAACGCGGATGCCAGGCCTTCCGGATAACGCGTGAGCACGGCGCTCTGCGCGTCGGCAAGGTACTCGCGCCGGCGCGACGCCGCGAGATAGATAAACTGCGCGAGGATCGGCGACAGCAGCGCAAACACCAGGGCCAGCAGCATCAGAAGCGCCTGCACCTGGTTGCCTTTGCCGTTCGAGGAGGACCGCGAACGGCGCCGCCCGCCGCCGGACGAGTAGAACATCCCGCGGACGTAGAGATCGGCAATTATCACGATCGTGCCCGCCATAATCCCGAGCATCTGCATGAACAGGATGTCGCGGTTGAGGATGTGCCCCATCTCATGCGCGACCACCCCCTGCAACTGGTCGCGGTTCAGCCGCGACAGAAGGCCCGAGGTGATGGCCACCGCGGCGTGCTCGGCGTCGCGACCCGCGGCGAACGCGTTCAGGGCGGAATCGTCGATGATGTACACGGCGGGCATCGCGCCCAGACCGGACGCGATGGTCATTTCCTCCACGACGTTGAACAGCTGGGGATGGTCCTGCTTCTCGATCTTGCGCGCGCCGCTCACCGCCATCAGGATCTCGCCGCCGTTGTAATAGGCGACGGCGGTCATGACGGCCCAGATGCCGCCCGCCACAATCACGCCGAACACGCCCCCGGCAACCGGGACCGGATAGACCCGGCCCCCGGCTTCCACATCCACCGAAGCCGGGAACAGGGCCATGCCGATGAAGAAACCCAGTCCCGCCAGCAGCAGGAACATGGCCGCGGCAAGACAGACCGATTTCCGCTTGTTCGCCCGTATGGCTTCCCACATTGGCGCCGGTATCCTCTCGAAAACAGCCCGGAAGAGTCTCCGGGCCGGTGTTCACGACCAGGCCGCGCTCCTAGAACTGCACCTTGGGCGCTTCGCGCGCTTCGGGCTCTTCCAGCTCGAAGAACTCTTCCAATGTGAACCCGAACATCCCCGCCACGATGTTGCTGGGAAACATCTGCACCTTGTTGTTCAGTTGCAGGACCTGATCGTTGTAGAACTGGCGTGCAAACCCGATCTTGTTCTCGGTCGACGCCAGCTCTTCCTGCAACGCAAGGAAATTCGTGTTGGCCTTCAGGTCCGGATACGCCTCGACAACGAGCCGCAGCCCGCCCAGGGCCTGGTTGAGCTGGGTTTCCGCCTTCGCCTGTTCGGCCACGCCCTGCGCGCTCATGGCCGCGCTGCGCGCCTGCGTGATCTTCTCGAAGGTCTCGCGCTCGTGTTTCGCGTATCCCTTCACGGTCTCGATCAGGTTCGGGATCAGGTCGTAACGCCGTTTGAGCTGCACATCCACCTGCGCCCAGGCGTTCTTCACCTCGTTGCGCAGCCGGACCAGGCCGTTGTAGATGCCGACCAGCCAGGCAATCACCCCGAACGCGATGACCACCAGCACAATCAGAACGCCAAGGATACTCATGGTGCGACTCACTCCCTGGTTGTGCCGCGCCCGGTCCGCCGGGACGCGGCCTGCCTGTCAAAACGGGATACGCCCGTACGATCAACCACGAGGCTCAGGTTCCGGGGACGTCCCCGGCTCCTCCGTATGATCTACAAAGACACCGCGCAAGAATTCGGATATTTCCCGTCCCCGCGCAAACCCGAGCGCGTGCTCCATCACCGCCGCGAGTTCGCCCCGGTCAAGAAACACGCCGTGATGGCGCGGGCACCGGTCGTATACCACGCGGTCCCGGGCGCCAAACGCGGCCTTGACCATGGGCCGGTCGCAGGCGGGACAGGGCCGCCGGGCTTCGTCCGCCGCGATGTCTTCGCCGCCCGAGAGCAGCGCGGCCACCTCCGGCGCCTCCAGCCCCAGCAGGACCTCCAGCTCGCCCTCGTCCAGCCACACCCCCGCGCACGCGGGGCAGTAATCCACCTCCACCTTTTCGTACTCAAGCCCGATCATCGGCTCTCTGCAGACGGGACAATCCATGCGCCTTCTCCCGGATATGGCCCGCGCCATTCTAACCCAGAGGCCCCCGGATTACGAGATGGCGCGGCCAAAGGCAACGAATCGGCTAATCCCTCCACGGCGGTCGCCCACGCAGCTCAGATTTGCCCTCCGCGACGCCGGTCCGGGCGGTGCGTCCATCAGATCCACCCGTCGGCCGCCAGTCGTGCGGCCCCTGGGTCTGGCGCGTCCCCGCGCTCGGGCTATTCCTTGACGTGCCGCTTGATGTCGACAATTTCGCCCTTGAAGACATCGACGACTTTGGCGATGTGGGGGTCTTCCAGGGCCTGCCGCGCCAGCTCCGGGTTCACGTGGGCGGCGGCCGCGCGGGGTTGGGTTTCGCGCGCAGGCCGCGGGGCTTCCGGCACGTTTCCGTTGACCAGGGTCCGGTAGCCGGTCAGGTTGGCGGTCAGCGTCCGCAGGATGCGCTCGACCGCGGCGCGGTTTTCGGGGCGTTCGAGGTAGCTGCGCGCGTTCTGCTGGTCGCGGGTGAATTCGAGGAGGATGGTCTCGTTCTCGATGCCGGCGGGGGCCGCCTGACCGAGCCAGATGCCCAGATTGAGGTTTTCGGCGCCGGCTTCCTCCGTCACGCGCAGCCAGGCCTCGCGCATGTTGGATTCCGTGACGGTCGCACGGAAGGGGGCGGAGGCGGACTCATGCTCGGGAGACTGCGCCGGAGCCTGGTGCGGCGCCGGCGCACGCTTAGGGGGGCTGGGCGGACCCTCGCTCTTGCCGGCCCGCGCCGGTTCCGCCGCAGGCGGCGACGCGGCGGCAACGGGGCCCACGCCACCGGCGCCGAGCTGAACGAGTTTTTCGAGTACGGTGTCGATCGACACCTCGACGGCCACCTTCGACACCCGGATCAGGAGCGTTTCCAGCGCGATCCGCTGCGCAAGCTGCGAATCGAAGCCCTTGGAAAGCTCCGCGAACTGCTCAATCAACTGGATGAGACGCGTCAGGGCAAAGCGGTCCGCCCGCTGCTGCATTGCCGCGAGTTCATGCCCGGGCAAGGCCAGCAGTTCCTGGATCCGGGTATGGGCGGTCTTGCACACCAGCAGGTTCCGGAAATACCGGATGATGTCCTGAACAAACTGGGAAAGGTCCTTGCCCGTCGCCACGATGTCCTCGACGATGCGGAGCTGCGTGGCGATGTCCTTGTCCAGCATGGCGTCGCACAGCGCGTTGAGCTGTGCCCAGTCGACCAGGCCGAGCACTTCGAACACGTCCTTGAATGTAATCTCCTGGCCGCAATACGAGATCAACTGTTCCAGGATGCTCTCGGCATCGCGGATGCCCCCGTCCGCCGCGCGCGCGATGGCCAGCAGCACCTCGTCGGAACAAGTCACCTGTTCCTGGTCGAGGATGCGCCGCAGCAGGGTGCAGATGTCGTCCTGGCCCACGCGGCGAAAGTCGTAGCGCTGGCAGCGCGAGATGATCGTGGCCGGCACCTTGTGCGCTTCCGTCGTCGCGAGGATGAACACCGCATGGGCAGGCGGCTCTTCGAGCGTCTTGAGCAGCGCGTTGAACGCCGATCCGCTCAACTGATGCACCTCGTCGATCACGTAGATCTTGTAACGCGATGAGGAGGGCACCAGACGGACATTGTCGCGGATCTGGCGGACATCGTCGACGCTGTTGTTGGAGGCGCCGTCGATCTCAAGCACGTCGATGTTGCGGCCCGCGGCGATGGATACGCAGTTCTCGCAGGTCCCGCAGGGATTCGCGGTCGGGCCGGGGGACGACAGGCAGTTGAGCGCCTTGGCCAGGATGCGCGCCGTGGTGGTCTTCCCGATGCCGCGCGAGCCGATGAACAGGTACGCGTGGCCGATGCGCTGATTCTCGATGGCGTTCTGAAGGGTGCGCGTGATGTGCTGCTGGCCCACGACCTCGTCAAAGGCCTGGGGCCGCCACGTTCGCGCCAAAACCTGGTAGTGCCCTTCCGCCATGACCACCCTCGCCTCCGCGGCCGCACGCCCCTGGCCTGCGGCCGCTTCCAAGTGCCCCCTGTGCTTGCGCCAGGAAAACAAAAAATGCCCGCGCACCCACCGTCGAACGCTTACCCAGAGCGGCCACGGGGCCGTTGACTCGGGCCAGGCGTCCCTACAGCACACGAGAAGAACCGCCTGCGGCTGCTTCCGTCAGGACCTGACCGGGTTCAGCAGCTTCCCGTTGAGTAGGACCCAGCCGTCAGCGCCTCGTACCCCGCGCCTGACCAAAAGGTAAGACGCCCTCGGGTGGGAATTCGACCTCGCTAAAGCGGATTGCGAGTGCAGGACACCGCTAACTTCCCGTCTAGCGCGGGCAAACTCAAAATCTGCGCCAAAACAGCGTAACACTCACTTTAGCATTCATCGCCGGGGCCAGTCAATTTACCCCCGGACGAA
>JAAYAQ010000563.1 GCA_012719295.1 Candidatus Hydrogenedentota bacterium
CGGCCGCAGACCTTCGGCCTGGACGAGAATTTCTTCGGTGGCGTCACCCCCGCGAAGATGTGGGATGAACTGCGCGGCGCCCACTGGGGCAGCCTGGTTCCCTGGCTGCTGTTTGCAGTCGTGGTGAAACTCGCGGGCATGATGGCCGGGGTCCTTCGGTGGCGGCTGCTCCTGAAAGGCCAGGGCCTGCGCATTCCCTTCAGGTACCTCGTCGAGAGCTGGTTCGTGGGACGCGTCTTCGGCATCTTTCTTCCCAGTACCATCGGCCTCGATGGCTACCGCCTCTACGATTCTTCGGTGTACACGGGCGAGACCGTGAAATGCGCCACCGTGATCGCCGTTGAGAAACTGATCGGCTTCGTCGCCCTGACGTTTCTCCTCTTCCTGACCTTTCCGCTGGGGTTCCGGCTGCTCAACATCAACCTGGTCATTTTCTCGGGCATCATCCTGGTGCTCGCGGGGTTTGTCACGGTCGCGTTTCTGCTCTTGCTCAATCCCCGCGTGATTCAGATCCTGGTGGCGGTCGTTCCCACCCCCGCGAAGATCTCGAACACGCTCAACAAGCTCGGTCTGGCCGCGACCGCCTACAGCGGCAACCGGATGCTCCTCCTGCGGGCCACGTTCCTGGGCCTCGTGGTTCATCTGGGGACCTGTTTCATGTATTTCGGCACGATGATGGCCATTCGCGCCGAGAACACCAGTCTCTGGGACATCCTCTTCGCCAGCCCGGTCATGATCTACGGCACGGTGCTCGGACCTTCCATCGGGGGCGAGGGCATCCGCGAAATCGTCTTTGTCAGCCTCCTGAGCGGCACCGCCGGGGCGGCGGCGGCGGCCCTCTTCGCCCACCTCGGCTGGTGGGTGGGCGAATTCGTGCCCTTCCTGATTGGCATGCCCATCCTCATTCTGCGTTCGCGCCGGCCCAAGGACGACATGGCCGCCGAACTGGCGCGCATGCGCAGCAAGGCTTCCCAGACCCGGGTCCTCGTGCATCTCACCGCCGGCGAAATCGCAGCCTACCGCCGCGACATGATCAACTGCCTTCTCGCGGGCGCGGTGGCGGGGCTTGTCGGCGGCGCGCTCACCGGTCTTGCCGAAGCCGCGTGGGTGATCGGTCACCACGCCGGCTACACCGAATGGTCCGCCTATTGGTGGGGGCCGCTGGTCTACGGCGGGTTGTTCCTGTTCGCCGGTCTCGGCATCGCGGGGGGCCTCACGTTTATCTACCTGCTCGTGAAACGCTTTCTTCCGGTCAAACTTGATTTTGCGCTTGCCTTCGGCCTCGTGCTGGCCCTGGCGTTCCTGGGCATCGGGCGGTTCTGCTACCGGCGCGACATCCTCGGCGAGCGCGCACTGACCATGAACGAGAACCTCACGCTCCTGCTCATCGCGCTGGGCGTGCTGCTGGGCGCGACGCTCCTGGCGTTGCTGGTGACCTGGCCGTTCCGGTTCAGGCGCATCGTCGCGCTGGGCGCCGGCGCGGGCGTCTTTGCCCTGCTCGTGCTGGCGGGCGTGGGCCTCTCCTCCCGGGCGCCCGGGCGCGTCACCCCGGCATTCGCTCCCGCCGAACGCGCTGCCGGCCCCAACATCATCCTCGTGGTCGCCGACGCACTACGGGCCGATTACCTGCCCATGTACTCGGATTCGCCCCCGGTCGAGACTCCCGCGCTCGCCGCGTTTGCC
>JAAYAQ010000123.1 GCA_012719295.1 Candidatus Hydrogenedentota bacterium
CCTCACGGCGCCGCCCGGTACGCTATTCCGCGCAGTGGCGGTGCCCATCAGGGACGGCCAGGCGTTCCGGGAGGGCGCCATCGACCTCTCCTCGTTCGTGAAGGACGGCGCCCTCGTCTGGGAGACCCCTCCGGGCGCGTGGCACGTCTTTGTAGTAACGGAAGACAGCCTGTACGACGGCACCCACGCTGCCGTCAGCCTCGCCTACAAGCTCCCGTACATCAACCTCGTCCCGCCGGAGCCAACCGCGCGTTTCATCGAGGTCACGCACGCGGAATATGCGCGCCGCCTCGGCCCCGATCTGGGACGCTGTTTTGTCGCAACGTTCACCGATGAACCATCGCTCATGAGCATGTTCATGAAGAAGCAGGAGCACCGCGTTCTGCCGTGGGGCGATAATGTCGCGTCTGAGTTCCACAAACGGAGGGGATACGCCATCGAACCCGGTTTGCCAGCCCTGTTTGCGGACATGGGACCCGAAGGCAAACGCTTCCGCTACGATTACTGGCGCACGATTGGCGAACTCGTCTCCGAGAACTTCTTTGGCCAGATTCAGACCTGGTGCCGCGAACACCATACACTCAGCGGGGGCCACCTCCTCTGTGAGGAGTCGTTCCTGGCGAGCGTGCCCCTCTATGGCGACTTCTTCATGTGCGCCCGGCGTCTTGACGCGCCCAGCATCGATTGCCTGACCAGCTTGCCCGAAGACGTCCCCTGGTTTGTGGCCCGGCTCATCAGCAGCGCGGCCGAACTCGAGGGACGGCCGGTCACCATGTGCGAGACCTCCGACCACGCGCAGCGGTACCGTCCCGAAGGCGACACCCGGCCCGTGCGCCAGGTCACCGAGGAGGAGATCCGCGGCACCTGCAACCGGCTCATCCTGAACGGGATCAACACCATCACCAGCTATTATTCCTTCAGCGGCCTGAACACGGACGAGATGACCCGCCTCAACGAGTGGGTGGGGCGCTGCTGCACCATGCTTCGCGGCGGACACCAGGTCACGGACATCGCCCTGCTGCACCCCATCGAATCCGCCTGGGTCCGTTTCACCCCCTCGCGCCACTGGGTCGCCGAAGCCTCCCCGGATGCGCACCGCATCGAGCGGGTCTTTCACGACGCCGAGGAAAACCTGTTTCGTTCCCGCCGCGATTTCACCCATGTGGATTCCCGCACCCTGGCGGAAGCGACCGTGGCCAATGGCGTGCTCGAATTCGGCGCTCTCCGCTGGCGCATCGTCATTCTCCCGGATGCCGACACCCTGCCGCTCGCGGCCTGGGAAAACCTCGAGCGGTTCTATCAGTCCGGCGGCGTTGTCGTCGCACTGACTTCCAAGCCCGCCAACAGCGATTCGGAATTTCCTTCCCGCTGCGTCCTCGAGCTTGGCGCGGCGCTGTTCGGCGACGGAACCCGCGCCTCCATCACGACAAACGCAGCCGGCGGCGCGGGCATCTTCCTCCCGGCCGGTACCGAAGGCATCCTCCCGCACGTGCTCAACGCGGTCATCGACCCGGATGTGGCCGTCACTCCCGCGGACAGCCCGCTGCGCTCAACCCACCGGCGCTTTCACGGCCATGACGCCTACTTCGTCATCAATGACAGCGGTCAGCCCTGGGAAGGCGCCCTGCGTTTCCCGGCTGCGGGCGAGGGGGCACAATGGGATCCCGCAACCGGCCAGAGCTCTACGATCCAGGCCGACGGGGACGTCCCCGTTCGTCTCGGTGCCTACGGTGCCATGCTGTACACATTCCAAAACACCGCTCCCCGTCCACGCAAGGAGATTCAGGCGGGCGCTCTCCCCGGCATGGCCGTGCGGCCATTGCCCGCGGCGTCGCCGGCGCCCCTGTCCGGAACGTACGTCCAGGCGTCTATCGATCCTGAACCCGCATCCAGCCCCGCCGGACAGGCCGTGTGGCGCGTTGCGGGAACCCTCACCAAAGAAGACGTGGACACTTTCCTGTTCGCCTCTTTCGATTATCCGCACCTCGCCGACTTCCGCGAAGCCGCGTTCCTGGTCTTTGACGCCTGGCTGCCGCAGGACCAGCACGCGGCCGCGCGGCTCCTGGTCATCATCCGCGACAGCTCCGGCGTCGAATACCTGGCCGAGACCGGCGTTCCCCTGAATGCGTCCGGTCAACATGCCTGTCATGTGGCCCTGAACCGATTCCAGCGCGCGGGGTGGTGCGCCATCACCGATCGCCCGCTTGACTTCTCCCACATCGCCACCATCCGGATCGGGTGGGGCGGCTATTTCGGCAACGAGGGCGAAAACGTCACGTTCAGCATCAGTCCGCCCTGTCTCGCATCGTTCGACTGAGGCCCGCCGGAATTCACGGAGTCCGAAGGCCCTCGCCCCGGTATTTCGCCAGCAGGGCCGCGAGCGCTTCCGCGATGTCCGGGTATTCCGCAATCACGTTGGTCCGTTCCGCAACATCGGTTTCGACGTTGTAGAGTTCCGGGGGAGATTGACGCTGTCCTTTCTTCATGGCGGCAGGGGGCTCGATGTATTTCCAGGGCCCTCTGCGCACGGCCAGGCCCCTGCCCTGTTCCAGAATGAACGCGCTCCCGCGGGCCTCCTCGCCCAGAAGCGCGCCAAGGCAGTCCCTGCTGTCGCGCGCCGCCCCGTCTGGAATCTCCTGCCCCAGCATGCGGGCAAACGAAGCCAGGAAGTCCACCTGCGTTAGCAGAGCCTCTGAGACTCCGGGAGCAACCCGGCCCGGCCAGCGTACAATCAGCGGAATCCGCGTCCCGCCCTCGTAAATCTGATACTTCCCGCCGCGGTATACCCCCGAAGCGTCGTGACCGCGGTCCACTTCTGCCGTCGAGGTGTGGACCGTCGTCCCGTCCTGGTACCCGTCGTCGTAAACGGGGCCGTTGTCGCTCGAGAAGATCACAAGGGTGTCGTTGTCCAATCCCAGCCGCTCGATGGCTGCGAGAATCTCGCCCGCCGCCCAGTCCAGTTGAACCATCGCGTCCCCGCGGTAACTAAGCTCGCTCCGGCCCCGGAAGCGGGGATGGGGCGTGCGCGGCACATGAATGTCCTGCGAAGAGAAGTACAGGAAGAAGGGCCGGTCGCGGCTCTCCTCAATGAATGCCCGGGCCTTGTCTACGAGTACATCCGCCATCGACTCGTCGTCCCACAGGGCCGCCTTGCCGCCCTTCATATAGCCGATGCGGCCGATGCCGTTGATGACGCTGTTGTTGTGCCCGTGCGAAATGCCGTAATACGTCATGGTTTCCGGGTTCACCTGCCCGTCCGGGTACGCCGTGCCCGCAATGCTCTCCTCAATGGGCGCCTCATATGAAACGGTGATGGGGTCGTCGGCCTCCAGGCCAACCACAAGGTCGTTTTCCAGGTAGACGCAGGGCACCCGGTCGTTGGTTGCGGGAAGAATGAACGCGTACTCAAACCCGAGGTCCCGCGGGCCGGGCCGCACGGCGCCGTTCCAGTCGATCCGGTCCGCCCCGAGACCCAGGTGCCACTTGCCGATCACGCCGGTCCTGTACCCCGACCGCTGAAACACGTCGGCCAGCGTAAACTGCTCCGGCTCGATGACCATCCGTGCGTCGCCGGGGAGCACGCCCGTTCCCTTCTTGCGGAATGGCATTTCCCCCGTAAGCAGCGCGTAGCGGGACGGCGTGCAGGTGGCCGCCGCGCAATGGGCGTCCGTGAACCGCAGCCCTTCGGCGGCCATCCGGTCGAGGTTCGGCGTGGGAATCAGCGTCGCCCCATTCGCGCCCACGTCGCCGTAGCCCACGTCGTCGCCGTAGATGATCACCACATTCGGATGCCGCGCGGCGCCAGCCCGGCCTCCATGCAAAACGAACAGCGGGCCCGCCGCCACGCCCAGAATTCCTCCAAGAAATTGCCTGCGGTTCATGTATCACCTCCCTGCAATGCCTGAGCATCCCCTCCGCGCATTTTACCAGAGCGCCGTTTCTGAAGCCTCCGGCCTCGCCGAGTCTGGATTCCGCCCAAGTTGACCTTTGGTCAGAGATCATGTACAAATGCCCGCATGTGACCCGCATCGCGGCTCTGTCCGTGGGGCGTCGCATCTGCCGCACTCCCGCAAGGCGTGCGTTCCGGGTTGCCGTCAAGGAGAAGAAGTAAGGCCATGAAAATCGAAGTCAAACCGAATCTCAGAATCGTCCCTGGTATTGCCCTTATCCTCGCGGCCGCAGTCGCGGCGCTGCCCGTCCAGGCGGCCGACGGGGTGCAGTGGTTCCGCGGGCAGTTGCATGCGCACAGCTACTGGTCAGACGGCCGCGCCTTTCCCGAACAGGCCATCGACGCCTACAAACAGCGCGGGTACCATTTCCTGTGCCTCACGGACCACAATCGGTTCCCGGAAGACACCGGCTATTGGTGCAAAGTCACCAATGAGGACGGAGGCTGGCCGCCCAAGGTCTCGCATGAGATGTTTGACGCCTATGTACAATCGTTCGGCGAAGACTGGGTGGAAACCCGGACTGACGGCCCCGACACGTACGTCCGCCTCAAAACCTATGCCGAGACGAAGGCCCGATTCGAGGAGCCCGGCAACTTTCTGCTCATGCCCGGAGTCGAAATCACCCAGACCCTCAACGGTGTTGCCGTCCATCAAAACTACATCAATCTCCCGCTCATTGTCCCCTGTATCACGGGGGCCGACCTCGTCCTGACGCTGGAAGGGGACAGGACCGCGGCCGACCTGATCCGCCTGAATGCCATCGAAGCCCGGCAGGCCGCGGCGGAACGCCAGGCGCCGTACCTCTTCATGCTCAATCATCCGTTCTGGGTCTATTACGACATCGTTCCGCAGAATCTGATTGATTGTCCCGAAATACGCTTCTTCGAGGTATGCAACGGCGGTTCGGAGTTTGCCCCGCATCCCCAGGCGCAATCCTATACCGTCGGGAAGTTCTGGGATGCCGTCAATGCGTTTCGCCGCATTCAGGGACAGGACCTGCTCTACGGGGTCGGTTCGGATGACGCCCATTTCTATGACCCGCAGCGCATCGACGGCAATGGCGGAGTGGGGGATGCCTGGGTCATGGTTCGCGCCGAGGCCCTGACGCCCGAACACCTGCTCGCCGCTATGCAGCGGGGCGATTTCTATGCCTCCACCGGCGTGCTGCTGGAAGACGTTGCGTTTACAGCCGCGGACAAAACCTTGCGCGTCAAGGTCAAACCCGAAGAAGGAACCGCGTACCGTATCTATTTCATCACCACGAAGCAGGGGTTTGACCAGGCCGTCACCGAGATCGCCAGCCCCGCCGAGGGCGACCGCCCCGCACGGACCGTGCCGGTCTACTCGGAGGATATCGGCCGCGTCGTCAAGACGGTTGACGGCACTGAGGCGGAATACACACTCGAAGCCGACGACCTCTATGTGCGGGCGTGTATCGAGTCCAACCGCCCCGGAAAGTACACCCGGCATTTTTACCCGAAGGTGCAGACGGCATGGACCCAGCCCTGCGCCTCTGAGTAAGCGCAGGGGGGGGCGGGATCCTACAACTCCCAGCCGGGGCGGTATTCCCGGGTGAGGCAGGAATTGGCCTCCGGCATATTGGTGATCTGCATGGCGGCTGCGTCATAAGTCACTTTTCGGCCCACCCGCAGGGCGACGGCCCCCAGGTTGATCGTCTCTGAGAGAGCCTCCGCTTCCAGGAAACTGCCCGGTCCCGCGGCGCCCCCCTTGCACGCCGCGAGCCACTGAACCACCCCGGGCGCCAGCGCGCGGCGGTCGCGCTGACCCGCATCACCCGGTTTGGACTCCGCGTAGTCGCGCATCCTGCGTTTCGGGATGATGCGCGGTTCCTGCAGACTGAAACCGGAGAGGATTTTCCCCGTATCGCCGACAAACATCATGCCCTCCGCCGGCATCGGTTCGGCATCTTCCTCCAGTTCATCGGGGGTGAGCGGCCGCATGCCTCCGTCGTACCAGAACAAGTCGAGCGCGGGCCGGTCGCCCTTCGCCGCAAACTGGAACCGGATGCTGCACGCAACCGGGAACGACCAGTCATTGCGGATTACCCGGCTCACCTGCCCGTCTATTGCTGCCACGTGGCTGGGCGTCGCCTCGATCCTCACGGGCGCGTCCAGCTCCAGTGCCTTGAACACCGCCCACAGGCTGTAATGCCCCATGTCGGCAATCGCGCCGCCCCCGAAATCGTACCAGCCCCGAAACACCGCGTGCGTGTAGTGCGGATGGTAGGGACGCTCCAGCGCCGGGCCAAGCCAGAGATCCCAGTCAAACCCCTCGGGAACCGGCGGCGTCTCCTGCGGCAGGGTCGCATACTGCGGCCACACCGGCCGGTTTGACCAGTTGTGCACCTCGCGCAACGTCCCGATCGCCCCGTCCCGAATCCACGCCATAATCGTGTCCATCGAGCCGTTGCCCGACCACGCCAGCAGGTACGTGGCCACGCCCGTTCGCCGCGCGGTTTCGAGCACGAGCCGTGACTCCCGGAGCCGGTTGGCCAGAGGCTTGTGCATCATGACGTGTTTGCCGCGGTTCATGGCCGCAATGGCAATCGTGGCGTGCAGATGATCCGGCGTCATGATCTTGACCGCGTC
>JAAYAQ010000564.1 GCA_012719295.1 Candidatus Hydrogenedentota bacterium
ACCCGAAAATCGAAATCCCCGCCGGACCGACGGCGGATGAGCTGGCCCGGGCGGTCGGGGAGAGCATGCAGGACGCGCTGGGCGCGATGGCGCGGCAGTTCTCGGAGGCGTTGGAACAGGAAGCCAAACGTAGCGACAAGACGCAGCAAAGCCTGGTAGCGATGCAGGAGACCCTGCGCTCGAGCATCGAAGACACGATGCAGCGGACCGTGGGCGAGCTGGCGAAGGCCCTGCAGGACGCCAATGCGAAGAACAAAATCCCCGCCGGGCCCACGGCGGACGACCTGGCCAAGGCGGTCGGGAAGAGCTTGCAGGATGCGCTGGGCGCGATGGCCGGGCAGTTTTCCGCGGCCCTGGAGTGCGAGGCCAAACGCACCGAGGACACGCAGCAGCTCCTGCGCACCCTGCAGGACGCCCTCACGGGCGGCAAATCGTCCGAAGATGCCCGGACCGAGCGCATCATTGAGATCGCGGAGGCGGCCCGGCGCGCCGCCGAGACCGCCGAAAAGGCCGTCGAGGCCATGCGCGAAGCCCAGGAAGCCGCGCTCGCGGACGAAGACGAGGAAGACGATGCGGTTGACGATGACAACGTGCGGGCATTCCCCGGCGGGTCGTCGAGGAAGGTGGTCGAGCCGGGGCTTGACGCGCTGGATGCGCTGGACAGTCCCGGCCTTGCCGCGCGGACGCACGAGCAGGTGCGGGCCGCCCGCGAAAATGACCATCCGATCCCCGGCTACACCTTCGCGGATTTCATCGGCGGAAAGGCCAATGAACTCACCGTGACCTTGTGCCGGGCGCTGGCGGCCGGCCAGGTGGACGATTTGACCCCGTTTTATCTGTACGGGGGCGTTGGCCTGGGCAAGAGCCATTTGTTCAATGCCATCGGCAACACGATCATGGCCGAAAACCCGGATTTGCGGATCGGGTACGTGTCGGCCGGCATGTTCGCCCGGAAATTCGCCCGGGCGCTGGCCGACGACGCCACGATCGCGTTCCGGGACCGGTACTGCGAGATGGACATCTTGCTCATCGACGACATCCACCTGCTCGCCCAGAAGCAGAGCGCCCAGGAAGAGGCGCTCTACCTGCTGGACGCGTTTTACCATGAAGAGCGGCCGATCCTGCTGGCGGGAAACGCCCCGCCGGAAAAACTGGGCGGGCTCGACCCCTGCCTGGCGTCGCGGCTGTTCTCCGGGGTGGTATCGTGCGTGCGCGCGCCGGAGCGGACCGCCCGGGTCGAGATTCTCTCACGGCTGGCCCGGCAGGCGCAGGCCGACGTGCCCGAGGACATCGTGCGGCTGATTGCGACGCAGATCCAGGAAGACATGCGCAAGATGACCGGCGCCTTGCGCAAAGTCATTGCCTATGCCCGGGTCTCGGGCCACGCAATAGACAAGAACCTCGCCGGCGAGGTCTTGAGCCAGCTTGGGGTCGATGCGGCATAATCGCGCTGCTTGCGGTATACTTTTTGACGGCCGGGTTGTGGGAGGAGAAGGGCTTCACGCCCTTACAGACACGGCCGCAATGCGATAAGGAAACGTGCTGTGCCACCCAGAACGAGAAAACGCCGCTTGGGCGACGTCCTGCTCGAGCAGGGCCTGATCACCGAGAAGCAACTGCAGGAGGCCGTGGCCCTGCAGCGCGGCTCCAACCAGAATCTGGCCCAGTATCTTCTGGAGCGCGGTTACCTGGCCGAAGAAGATCTGGTCATCGCGCTCAGCGAACAGCTCGGCATTCCCCACATCCGTGTGGCGAACTATCACATTCCCGATGAGATCCTGCGCGAAGTGCCGGCGTCGCTGGCGCGGCAATACCTCATGCTGCCGGTGTCGGTGACGGGCGACGTCCTGACCCTGGCCATGGCCGATCCGTTGAATATCATGGCGCTGGACGATCTCCAGATGCTCACGAGCTACGAGATTGAGCCGGTTGTGGCGGTGAAATCCGAGCTCGAAGAGGCCATCGAACGCCATTACGGCGGGCGGCAGAGTTCCGATCTGTTCGACGAGATCGTGGC
>JAAYAQ010000124.1 GCA_012719295.1 Candidatus Hydrogenedentota bacterium
CCCGTCCGGCTGCACAACAACGCACGCGGCATTCGCCCGCAGGCCTACTGGATTCCTGCTTCCGCAGGAAAGACGTTGAAAAACGCCGTTTCCTGCGGACATCTGAGTTTTCTCTTGGCGAATGCGCGGACTGGGGGTAGATAGCGAGCACCTGTTCTTCCGGAGAACTGACGGTTTCCATCTGGTTTTAGTGCGATTGGCTTGGAAACCCGTGGAGCCCCGGGGGTATCTTCTTCTATAATGTGCGCAACCGGTATTCTCGGAGGGACCATGAAACGGATCTTGTTCGCGGGCGTCTGCCTGGCGCTGCTGACTGGCTGCAACCGAAGCGTCATCTCGGGCACGGTCGTCAACATCAAGGGGGAGACCCTGCCAGGCGTGGCCGTGCACGTCGAGGGTACGCACTACCAGGCGCTCACGGACGGCCTGGGCCAGTACCGCCTGCCGTATGTCCCCGGCGACGTGGTTCTCCACTTCATGAAAACGGGCTATACGCCCGGCACCCTCGAAGTGTCGGCCGATTCCGCCCGCGTCATCACCGCCGAAACCGTGTCTCTGTGGGAATTGCCGCTCGACAAGGGCGTCTACCTGTACGAAGACTACCGCTACCGCGAGACCACCAAGATTACACCCGAACAATTCCTCTCCAAAGACAAACACGCCGTGTATGCCACACGGCGCTGGCCCGAACTCGAAACGACCGCCGCCGAACCGGTGATTCTCTGCTACAAGATGCCCGACTGGGACGTGCGTTTATGCCGCATGGACCTCACCGAACGGTACGTCCCGCTTCCCGGAGGCGGACTCGAAGAAGCCCAAATCCTGGCCTCCACGAAAGAGCTGCCCGTACGGCTGCTCCCCATTGACCAGCCCGAAGGCCTCCTTCGGCAGATGGAACTGCCGGGCCCGCTCGAGCCCGGCACCTATGCCGTGCATTGGGGAGCGCTGGACGGCGCCGTCGATAAAGATCCGCGCATATTCGCGTTCAGCGTCGTGGATTTCACCCTCTCCCTGCCGCCGAAAGAGGAAGCGGCCAAACAGGAAGCGGAAACGCCGGAAGAGCCCGAGCCCGCCAAACCCGCGCCGCCCGACGAACCGGAAGACGATCTGCCCGACGTAGACTGAGCGCCGCGCGCTATCTCAGAATCTTGATGCGCAGATCCTTGAACTGCACTTTCATGGGCGGGCCGGGATGCATCTGCAGCGCGATAAATCCTCTCGACCGGGACATTTTTGCGTCCTTATCCACCACTTCGCACATCAATTTGCCGTTGATCCACAACGAGATCTTGGGCCCTTCCGCGACAATCTCGTAGTCGTTCCAGTCCCCGGGTTTGATGACCTGCTGCAGCTCCTCGGAAGAGGCGAACGGCTCTTCCTGACGCGTGCCGTCGTGCGCGATCACCGCTTTGAACCCTCGCATGACCACCCCGTTCCGGTCATGCTGGAATAGGCAGCCGGTCCATTGCGTCCCCGCTTCCATATCCGCCTGATAGCCCCACACATCGTATTCCGGACGCCGCTCGCTGCGGAACTGCACCCCCGAATTACCGCCCACCAGGCGGTACTTGAAGCGCATCACGAAGTCCCCCGGCTGCGCCGGCTTCCAGAACAGGTAATGGTGTTTGACGCAGGGCTTGGCTTCCGTGCTCTCCGACGTGATCGCGCCCTCCTCGACCCACCAGCCGCCCGGTTTGCTGTCCCAGCCGGTCAAATCGGTCCCGTTGAACATCGAGATGAACCCGTCCTTGTCCGGTTTCGGCAATTCAGCGCCCGCACAACACGCCCCGGCCGCCGCGCACTCGCCCGCGCAGGCCAGCGCCGAGATTCCAGCCGCCATCAACAACACCATCGCCGTTTTCGCAATCGTCGTCATCGTCTCTCTCCTGCTGCGTACATGCACGTATTCCAGGATCGCCCTATTCCGCGAACCGTAATTCCCATGTAACCAGGCCCGGCTCCGCCGCCGACAGCGTCATCGACAGAAGCCCCGCCGCGGTCGTTGCGTGCGTCACGGCGGCGCCGTCCGCGGATGCCGAGGCAAGCGTATATCCCTCGGGCACACGAAAGACCAGCGTGTCGGGAAACCCGCCGACCGCGCGCGTTGTGCCGGACAGCGTCTTCGCCGCCTCGTCCCACGCGAGCGCCTCGAGGCCGACCCCGCCCTGCGTGATGTGGCGGTCGGTGCTCAGAAACTGCGGATGCGCCGTGGCCCGGTGAAGCGCCAGGACCGCGTTGCTGTGCGGGGCAAGTTCGCGCCCGAGAGTCCCGGACGTTTCGCCCCACACGCCGCTCCAGAAATCATAGAACACATACGTTCCCTCGGGAAGCCCCAGGGCATCGAGCGCGGTTTGGATGGTCTCCGGCTGGTCCGAGAAGTTGAACAGCGACACGACGTCCCATGCACCGAACGGCCGCCGGATCTTGAGGTCCCAGACGGGAACCAGCTCGAAGATCGGGTACAGATCGAGCGGCCGCACATCGCACACCGGCAAGGCCTGTTGCAGCAGGCGCATGCGTTCGGGGGGCAGGCCGGCCAGCGTATCGCCGGCAAACATCATCTGGCCCGGCAAGGCCACCACCGCCGTCGCGAGACGCGCCATCTCGACAGGCGCCTCGCCGACCAGCAGCGTGTCCGGGTCGCACCACCAGAGGATATTGTTGACGAAGACCTGGTTCAGGGTGATGCGCGCCTGGTTGAGGTAATTGTTCCAGTCGGGCGGCTTGCGCCAGTGGACAATGTCCGCCCCGGTGCGGCCCGCGTCAGCATAGGCCGCTTCGGGCCCGGTGAAATGCCCCTGGCACGCCAGCCAGACGGCGTCGTCGCCGATGCCCCGCCGCAAGGCCTCGAGACACAACCTGAACGGGGCTTCGATCTCCGGATTTCTGAACGCGGCCCGCACGTCGGGCATCTCGTAGAAATGCGCCGAATACCCCCGGTTCGCACCCGACATCCCGTCGATCTTGAAGTAGTCGTATCCCCACTCGCTGGACATCACCCGGTGCATCTCTTCCATATGGGCGCGCACCGCGTCCTGCGAAGGATCCAGGACGTATTTGCCCGACCAGTTCGACATGGGCGTGCCGTCGGGATGGTGCAGGAACCACTCTTTATGCGCCTCATAGAACTCGGCGTTCCCCGTTCCGAACGGGACCGTCCAGATGCCCGGCACAAAGCCCAGCTTCCGGATTTCGTCCGCCAGCCATTTCATGCCGTGCGGAAACTGTTGTTCGAACGGCCGCAGGTTGAGGTTCGAGAAATTGCTCACGGGCAACTGCGCGCTGTTGTCCTGCCACGATTCGATGTGCCAGATCTCGAGACCGAACGGCTTGAGCTGTTCCGCGGCCACGCGCGCTTCGGCCAGGTTCTCGGCCTCGCCGGCTGTATCGAAGTACACGTTCCACGACATCCAGCCCGTCGGCGGTCTGGGGCAACGTTCCCGGTTCAGCGGCGTGAACCACGGCGCCCACCGTTGGCGGTAATAGCCGCGCACCACTTCGAGGGCCGCCGTGGCCTCCCCCGGAACGTGAATGGGCGCGCTCCAGACCACATCAAACCCGTCTTGCGCTGTGCGGATGCGCGGGCTGCCGGCCTCAAACCGCAACAGCGTGTCGTCTATGCGGTCGTACACGGAATCGTTGAGCGCGCTGTCCGCGCCGCCCGAGGCGAACTGCACCACAGCCGGGGTCTTCGGCGGCCGCGTGCGGCACGCAAAGCTGTCTCCGCCCAGCCGGGCTGTGCCCTCAACGATGAGACGCCCCTCGAAATTCTGGCGCGTCCGATGCACCGGCGTGATCTCGATACGGTCGCCCGTACCGGAAAACACGACGTAACCCTGGATGTGATGGTCAGGCGTCTCCACCGCCAGCCGGGTCCCGAGACCGTCGCGCGCGGCCACCACCCGCCACGTGTTCGCCTGGCCCTGCTCGAAGACTTCGAAACGGAGCGTTCCCGCGATCGATGCGCCCGAGGCGGCATGGTTCAACGTCAATCCGGCGGTCTCCGGCTCGAACCGGACCGTCCACGCCGTCGATGTGGGTATTTCCATGGCCATGGCTGTCGCGCACCCCCCGGCGCACAGGGCCACGGCCGCGGCCCATGCCACAGCGCGTCCCCCGCGCGTGAATCTCCTCGCTCCCGGTCTCCCTCCCACGATGGGCTTGTCCCCCTTTTTCCGGTGCGGCTGCGACGCCTTGTTGCGGCCAGTCACACCGTCACGTCCGAGATGTTGTCCCAAACCACGCCGAGCCGGTTCGCGGCGTAGCCGATTTCGCGCAGATGATCGCCGTACACCATCAGCCAGTGCGAATCGCGGACCTCGTGGAGAAGCCGTTTCCAGTCGCCCTCGATCCGCACGTCCTGCTGTGACCGGCAGATCTCCAGGAAGGGGTTGTCGATGACTTCCCCCCTGCATCCGACCCAGCGGCCCACCGCATACTCGGGGTTGAGGAAGCTCAGCGTCGTCCCTAACGGCATGTCGACTTTTGGCGCGGCGCCGTACTCCGATTCGTAGTGTGTGACGATGCGCGCCGGCTCGTACTGCGCGCCGTCCATGCGGCGCGGGCCTGTACAATGCGCGCAGGTCACCACACCGGCATGCGGAAACGTCGAATTGTGCATGAAAACCGGCCCGCTGCACAGGTGGTAGAGCAGCACCGCCGGCGGCACCACCACAAAATCCGATTCGCACAGCGCCAACGCCCCCTCGTCGTTCATCAGACTCAGCGACAGGCAGGCCGTCGTCTTGGACATGGGGATGATGGTGCCCATGCAGCTGTTGATCGTGAACGCGGGCGCAGCGTGTTCCGCCATCAGCTCCTTGAACAGCCCGTACAGCACGAACGCGTTGACGACAAACGCCCGTTCGGTCTCGAGCGAGGTCCCGGGCATCGCGAGGTAGCGGTCCGTCCACGTCTCCGCGCACCGCAGCGTGGCCGGGTCCGCCAGCGCGGCCGCGAGCCGGGGCGCGAAATCGTCGTAACTGACCTCGACGATCTCCATCCCGTAACGGTCGCGCGCTTTCTCGGGCGCGTTCGCGGCATATTTGCCCTGCGCGCCTCCCAGCGCCACGATCCGCGCACCGAGCGTGTTGTGGACGGCGTGAAGCGTCCGCAACCGCCAGGCCAGTTCGGCCAGGTCATCGACCACCACATCGTGCACCGACAACGTGGGCGTGGGACCTTCCCGCTGGGCTTCAAAATCCGGCCGGTCGCTCCGCAGGTACTGGACGCTCAGCGCTTCGTACCAGTAGTAGAGCGGGCCCGAACGGTGCCGCACGAAGACCACGGGGTCGGGCAAATCCATCGCCGCCTGAAGCAGACTCCCCCCGCCGGACGCGGGATACAGCACGGTCGCGTCAACCTGCGTCCGCTCGATCTGCGCGAGTTCGTCGGGCGAGGTGGCCTTCATCACCGGCAGTACCTGCATCTCGAAACCGGCCTGCTCCGCAAGGCCGGCAAGCTCCTGTTCGATGCGCCCGGCCTCTTCGGCGGCCGCCTCGTGCGACTGAACGCTGCCCCACGACTTGTACGACGATTGCGGACGCGGCTGCGCCACCCGGTACATCAGGACGGGCTGGACCCGGAGCGGTTTCGCGGCGACCGCGTAAGGCCTTTCCGGATCCCACAGGTCCTGGGCCCATTGGGCCTGGGCATTCACCGCCCGCGGGACCATTGCCGTCAATCCCGTCGCGGCCGCCATAGCCGCCCCCGCACCCAGAAACGTCCTGCGGTTCATGTTCGCGCCACAGCACCTGCACATGCTATCCATCCTCCTGGATGACCCCTTCCAGACAAAACCGCGCCAAGGCATCCTGGCAATCAGTGTACAGCCAAACGATGCGGAGTCCAATCCTTACCTGTGCCCGGAATCGCCCGATCAACCCCGTTGAGACCGGATCGTCCGGCAAGGAGATCGACGGATGGGCGTCTGGGGCACGGTTAAGTCACGAATTCGAGAAGCGGATACGCCCGGGAAGGCCGCTTCCGGCCTCCAGGGAACTCACGGTCGTTCATTTTCGGCCGTTGCGTCCCGCGGCGCTGTCGCATCCCGGCGCAGCTGCCGGTCGACGTTCCACAAGGTGCCTTCGATGACGACCGAAACCGCCGACGGTTCGCGGTAGTGATCAACGCCGCCCCAAGTGTCGTACTGGACGTTGCCCGAGACATCGAGGGTGGCCACGCCGCCGGCACATTCGGCCGAAATCGACGCCGGACCATCCGAAGAAACCCGAAGCGTGCCCTCCGGCGCGGACACGGCCGCGAACGTCCCGCCTGCGAACATCACCGCGCCCGAGGCCCGGTACAAGGCAAACACCCCGTCGGTAGCCACCGTTACGCCGTCGGGAAATGCCGTTTCTCCGCCAAATACCATGTAATACACGTTGGATTGCGTGACGATCTTCACCGATTTAGGCCCGTTTCCGGGCGTGACGTTCGTCAGGTTGGGAGCCTCCGTCCACGCGTCCCACACGGCCACAAACGGCGCGTCATGGTTCCGCCGCACGCACAGCGTCTGGCATGGCGGATCGTTCTCCGTGATGAAAGCGTTGTCCGTGGGATAGGTTTCGAGCGCGAACACCTCCGTTTGCGCGGCGGGAAGCATGGTCAGACGCGAGGTGACGCCGTTTACCGTCCAGCGGGCGTCCCACAGGGCATCGCCCGCCCCCCGCCGGACATGCCCGGTGCCGTTGTACAGCCATTCCGCGGGTTCGAACGCGGCCCCGGCGGTCTCCATCGACAACACGGGCGCCGGCCCCGCATGATGCACCATCCAGTCATGCGTGGCGCCGCCCTGCACGTCGAAACAGTCCACCATGACGTCTTCCACAATGGCCACCGACCGGCGGTAGACGCTGCACTGCGCATACAGCCGGTCGCCGTGCAGTTCGGCAAACTTCGCGGCCGGGGCCGGGAAAAAGTGCGCCACCACGGGCGTCTCTTCGGGGGTCAACTCATGACCGGCTCTGGACGAGGTCTTGTCGACGGTCACCGTGTTGTGCGACGGCGTCATCCGGCCGAACATCCGTGTCGTGCTTTCGTTGTAAGGCGTGGCCTTTTCGAGCGCCAGCAATTCTTCGTGCGAATACGTCACCAGGGTAAGCCGGTCGGCATGCTGATGGCCGCCGCCCCGGATCAGCGCGTTCAGGCCCGCCCAGACGCGATTCCCTTGCCATTCGCTGCGCAGCGACACCCACCCGCTCGACAGGAAGGAACTGGTGTACGGCAGCTCGTGCTGCACGATCCGGGGCGCGCCATACAACAGCGCGTCCCAGCTCCGCTTGTTTTCCCGCAACCGCGCGTAATCGCCCACGGCCAGCACATCAAAGAACCGGTAACCGACCTCGGCGGTGATGAAGTAATCCGCCATGTCCGCCCGCGAGATGGTCGAGTCCCCCATCACGGGCATTGAGCGATCCGGCATGGCCATCGACACGAACCACTCGAGCGCGTTCTTGATGGCCTTGCCGCCGGGACTGTCCGGCTGCGTCAGGTCGTAGCGTTCGGGCGGGAACCGCACGGGATCCATGCGGGACAGGTTCCGCGTCAGCACGGCGATTTCACAGAACGAGTGCATCGGATACAGGTGGTAGCCCGAGCACAGCTCCCAGAACGCCCCGTCCGCCTTGAAATGCGTCTCGACGATGCGCTGGATACTCACATGTTCGGGCAGCGTCTCCGGCGAGTAGGGGCCGTAGCCGAAACTCCAGTCGATCAGTTCCTCGCGCTCCAGACACAGCGCGGTCTGCAGCACCGTGCGATACCACTGATAGATGTTGTTGTGGTTGTAGCGGTATTCGGGTTCGAGCATGATGTCGTTCAGCATGCGCTCCAGGACCACCGTCTGGAACCGCGCGCGCTGTTCCGGCGTCATGGCGTCACGCAGGAGCTCATACGCACACGCCAGGTCGTTCAGGATCTTGTTGTCGCCCTCGCGGTGATAGGTCAGGATGCGGGACCGCTCCGGGTCTTCGAAAACATCTGTCTTCAGTCCCTCGATGGTGCGCGCGTACAACATCAGGATCTCGATCCCGCGCGCAGTGTACCGCGAACCATCCGGTTCGAGCTTCGCCAGAAGGCCCAGGGTCGCCGCCACGGACCCCGCCTGCTGATAGAACATGCATTCCCAGCCGTCGCGCATCGTCCCGTGATAGCGGTCGTCCTCCGGATAGATACCCGCGTCGGTATCCGCGGGATAAGCCGTGCCGCACGAGGAACACGTGTAGGAGTCCGGCTCAAACGGGTCGAACTCGAGGCGGTGGCGGTCGGCCGGACACGAGAAGTTGTGGTACACGTTGCCGCGCGTCCTGGGAAACACCCGTGCAAGTTCCGCGGACGGCGCCTCCACCCATGGCCGCAGCGTCTCTTTACGCGACGCCACCATCGCCGCCGCCCAATCGAGCGTCGCGACGCGCTCCCGGACTTCCGACACGGTCTCGGCCGTCACGAGCCCGGCCGGATGCGCCCACTGCACCTGCCCGCAACAGAGCAGCGCCGCCGCCAACAAGGACATGCCCGTCATAGGATGATCTCCGCAACCACGGTGTCTGTTCTACGCCCATTTCACACGAACGGCTAGGCCAGGATATCCAGCCGGTCCAGGGCCACTTCGCACGGCATCGGTCTGCCCGCGACAAACGCTTCGACCTGCTCGACGACCGACGCCCCCTGACGCCGGATATTCTGCTTGACCGCCCCCGCGATATGGGGCGTGAGGATGCAGTTCGGGAGCGTGTACAGCGGATTTCCTGGCGCCGGCGGTTCCGGGTCCGTCACGTCCACGCAGGCCAGGATGCGCCGCTTCTCGAGTTCCGCGATCAGGGCCGCCTCATCGACCAGCGCCCCCCGCGACGTATTGATGAAGATCGCCTTGTCGCGCATCCGCGCCAGCATTTCCGCATTGATCATGTGCCGCGTAGCCGGGAGGTTCGGCGCGCACAGCTGCACCACGTCCGACCGGCGCATCAGCTCTTCCAGGGAGACCTTCTCCACGCCGAGACGCGCGGCCTCTTCCTCGCTCACAAACGGGTCATACAACAGGATGGATTTCAGCGAGAGGGTTTTGCACAGGCGGAGCAGTTCACGCCCCACGCTGCTCGCCGCGATGATGCCCACCGTCGCCCCGTGCGGCTCGCAAATCCAGTCCATGACCGGCTCGCGCTCCCATCGGCCCGCATTCGTGGCGGCGATGCAGGCCCAGACCGCCTTCATCGACATCAGCATCAGCCCGAACGCGAACTCGGCCACCCCCACCGCAAGCGCGGGCGCCGCCGACGTCACCCGGATCCCCCGCGCGGCAAATCCCGGGGGCAGGAGGTGTTTGACCGACCCCGCCGAATGGCACATCACCTTGAGGCCCGGCGCCGCATCGAACATGGCGTCCGAAAGCGCGTGCGTTCCCCAGCCCGTAAGGATGATTTCCGCGTCCGTCATCGCCGACAGCTGCCCGCCCGGCGTGATCTCATCGTCCCGCGCGGGGGTCAGCGCGACAAGCTCGCCGAGCCGGGCCAGGTGGCGTTCAGAAAAGACCCTGTCCTGCATCTCGCGCGTCATCAGCACGACGGTTCGCGGTTTCGGCATTCGATTCTCCTTCCGGGGTTCGGACGAAGGGATCAGGGTACTGCCGGCACCGGGCATTTGCAAGGCAGCATGCCCGCACGATACTCTAGGCCATTGAAGCGGCGCCGGGGGATTCATTAAGCCGCCGGCGCCTGCCCGGCCGGAAGCACGCAAAGGAGATTTCATGAAACGGCAATTCGTCGAAGCCCTCCAGGAGGGCGATCGCATAAACGATTACTTCCTCGCCGTCCGCAAGGACCTGCGCGACCAGCGCAACGGCGGGAAGTTCCTCGGCATGGTGTTTAAAGACAAGACCGGCGAGATCGGGGGCATTCTGTGGAACAACGCCGCGGCGGTGGCCAAGCTGTTCGAGCTGGGCGACGTCGTCAATGTGCAGGGCTCGGTTACCAGTTACCAGGGCCGCCTCCAGGTTCGGGTCGATCAGGTGCTCCCCCTGCGCGAAGGCGAATTCGACCTCAGCGACCTGTCCTACGTCCCGGAAACGCTCGACAAAACCCTCACCGAATTCATCCAGATCATGCGCAGCGTCAAAAATGAATGGCTGGCCAGGCTCATCGACTCCTTTTTGAGCGATGAGGCCTTCATGAACGCCTTCGCCGAAGCCGCCGCGGGCAAAAAATGGCATCACGCCTATACCGGGGGTCTCGCGCAACACTGCCTCGAACTGGCCAAACTTGCCGACGCCGTCTGCACCATCTTCCCCGGAGTCGACCGCGACATGCTGCTCACGGGCATTCTCGTCCACGACATCGGCAAGATCGCCGAGATGTCGCACGGGATCTACGTCGACTACACCACCCCGGGAAAGCTGCTGGGCCATCTCGCCATCGGCGCCGACATGGTCCAGGAACGGATCCGCGCAATCGAGGGTTTCCCCGAAACCATGCGGTTGCAGGTCCTTCACTGCGTTCTCTCGCACCATGGGGAGCTGGCCAACGGCTCGCCGGTGGTCCCCAAAACCGTCGAAGCCATGGCCCTGCACCACATCGATAACCTCGGCGCGCAGCTCGACGCCTTTAACCGCATCGTCGAGGAAGCCAAACTCCGCGGACAGGACTGGTCCGAGTACATTGGGCTCATCGATCGCCCCATCTGGACCAAGGAAGGCGAGTAGAGAGCCTGGAATGGCAGCGACGTTGCCAGTTTAATCATCACGGTGGGATACAGAATGCAGGGCGGTTCGCGCCCAGGGGAGTATTTGCCGTGTTTGCACCCTGCGGAATCCAACGTCAATTCGTCATGAGTCCATCTGGCCGCCGGACGGTTCTCTGTCTTGCCGTCGCATGCGCCGTTCTCGCTGGCGCGGTTTCGGGCTGCTCGAAACCGGCCTCCGAGGAACCGGCGCCGCGCGCAGCCGCGCCCGCGGCATCCGAAACGCCGGCGCCGCCCCGGCCCGCCATCCCCAGCGACCGGGTCACCACGGTCACCGGGGTCGAAACGCCGCCTCCGCCTTCCGGCGAAGACCGCGTCGACGAGACCGCGCCTCCGGCGCCCGAAGAACCTGCGCCCGCCCCCGCGCCGCCCGTCGTGGCCGTGGAAGAGCCCACCGAGACCGTGTCCGAAGCCGCACCGGCCGGGGAAGACGCCCGGGAAGCCGAAACCGCGGCCGTTACCGATGAACAGCTTCGGCTGGCCAGGCAGTCCGCGGAGACGGTGCGCCGGAAGGCCCTGACCCAACCGGTGATGGAAGCCGCGCCATCGGTCCTCGACGCCGCCGGCAAGCACCTGGCCGATGCCGCCGGAAACGAAACCGCCAATCCCGCCGAAGCCCTGGCCGCCTACCAGTTGGCCGAAAAGCTCTATGGCGAAGCCCTCCAGAAGACCGAGGCTCAGGCGGAGGCGGCCCGGGCCGCCGCAACCGCCCGTGCCGCGGCGCTCGAAAAGCGAAACCAGGTCACGCAGGAAACCCGCACCCTCGCGCAAAAGGAGGCCGTCGCAGGCGACACGGCCTGGAACGCCGCCGAAAACGCCGATGCGCCCGAGCAGGCCAAGGCCCTCTATGACGTCGCGCAGGACGAATATGCCAAGGCCCTGCGCATCGCTGAGGAACGCGCCTCGGAACACGACGAAACCGCCGCAAAAGCCCTGCAGAATCTCGAGACTGAACGCGCCAACGCGCAGAAAGCCCAGGCGAAGATCACCGGCGAGGTCCGCAAGCTCGCGCAGCAACAGGCCGCCCAGGCCGACGCCTTGTGGGATCTGGCCACACAAACGGCGGGACGTGATCCCGCGAAGGCCGCCGAGCTCTTTGGACAGGCGCGCGCGCAATACGACGCCGCCGTGGCCGCCGCCGAGAATGCGAAACACCAGGAATTCGTGACCGAACTTCGCGAACAGGGCGTGGTGGTGGCGCCGGCCGGCGGCGACTATACGACGATCGGAGAGGCCATCGCCGCGGCGGCCCCCGATACCCCCATCCTGATCAAGCCCGGCGTCTACAGGGAGACCATCGTGATCGACAAACCGGTCGCCCTCATCGGCGACGGTGCACGCAACGAGATCCGCATCGAAAGCACCGGCGCGGACTGCATCACGATCAAGGCCGGGCAGGCGGTCCTCCACGGGTTGACGCTCCGCAGTGCGTCCGGTTTTGGCGATCGCGGCGTGTACACCGTCTATTGCGCCCAGGGACGCCTCCTCATCGAGTACTGCGACATCGCCACCGATTCCCTGTCCGCCGTGGCCGTCAAAGGCGCCGAGACGGTTCCGGTCATTCGCGGCTGCAACATTCACGACAGCACCCAGGCCGGCATCTTCTTCTACGACGGCGCGCGGGGAATCATTGACAACTGCGAGATCGCCGGAAACGGTCTGGCGGGCATTCAGATCAAGTCGGGAGCCCATCCCACCGTGCGCCAGTGCAAGATCCGGCAAAACAAGGGCAGCGGCGTCTTTGTCAACGACGGCGGACGCGGCATCATCGAGGGCTGCGACATTTCGCAGAATGCCCTGGCCGGCATTTCCATCACCACGGCCGGCAATCCGACCGTGCGCGACTGCAACATCACAAACAACCGCGGTTACGGCATTCGCGCCTACGAAGGCGGGCGCGGCGACATCGAAGGCTGTGCCCTGTCCGGCAACCAGCCGGAAGGCTGGTTTGTGGGCGACGATTGCGAGGTCGTCCGCCAGAACAACCGGGACTGAGCGGCGCGTTTTCCCGACACCGCGTCCCGGCAGCGTCAGTCGAGCGGCCGGTAATTCACGCCCAGCGCGCCGAGGCGGTCCACGTGGGTGCGCAACCGCCGCATGAACCCGTCAAACGCCCGGAGTTCCTGGGGCGTCCACGCCAGTTCAGCCACCGCACACGCCCGCGGATACGCCATGTACTCCAGATGTTCCGGCGTCTTGATGTACTCGGTCCACAACTGCGCCTGCGCGCCCAGAATGTGACGTGCCTCCGCCTCGGAGAATCCGGCCGGGACCGGATCAAACTCGTACACCCGTTCGAGGGGAACGAATCCGCCGATGGAGAGCGGCTCCGATTCGTCCTTTGACTGGTAGTAGTCGAGATACAAGTGGGTGGTCGACGCCATCACCGCGTCGTGCCCGGCCCGGGCCGCCGCGATCCCGCCCTCGACGCCGCGCCACGACATCACCGTCGCGCCGGGCGCCAGACCGCCCTCCAGTATCTCGTCCCAGCCGATCAGGCGCCGGCCGCGTTCCGTGAGAAAGGCATCCATCCGCCCGATAAACCAGCTCTGGAGCGCGTCCTCGGATTCGATACCCAGTTCGCGCATACGTTCCTGGACGCGCGGGCTCTCCTTCCACTGCTTCTTCGGGCATTCGTCCCCGCCGACATGAATGAATTCGCCCGGGAACAGCTCCAGTACCTCGCTCAGCACGTCTTGCAGAAACAGGATCGTACTTTCCTCGACATTGAACACGTTCTCGTTGACTCCCCAGAACGTGCGCACGGGAAGCGGTTCGCCGGTGCACCCCAGTTCGGGATACGCCGCAATGGCCGCCTGGGCGTGCCCCGGCATCTCCACTTCGGGCACCAGCGTGATGTGCCGCGCGGCAGCGTAGGCCACCAGCTCGCGGAGATCGTCCTGCGTGTAAAACCCGCCGTGTCGCGTGCCGTCAAACGTGTATTCGCCCTCTTTGGGCTTGCCCACCTGCGTCTCGTCGCGCCACGCGCCCACTTCCGTGAGTTTCGGATACTTTTTGATCTCGATGCGCCAGCCCTGATCGTCCGTCAGATGCAGGTGAAGCCGGTTGAACTTGTGCAGGGCCATCACATCGATGTATTTCTTCAGCGACTCCTTCGGCATGAAGTGCCGGGCCACATCCACGAGCATCCCCCGCCACGCGAACCGCGGCCGGTCAACGATCTCCACGCACGGCACAGACCAGTCGACGTCCCCCCGGAGCGCGCCCGCGAATACGGGTGACGGCAACAACTGCCGCAAGGTTTGCGCGCCATAGAACAGTCCCGCTGCGCGCCCGCGGATCTCCACGCCGTCCGGCGTCACCGTAAAGTGGTAGCCTTCCTCGCCCGCCGGTTCCAGCCCCTCGCCGTTCCCGAAGAAGATGGTGTTCGCGCCGCGAACGTCCCCCGCCCGCACCGGTAACGGCGCCTGCATCGCCGGCCGCAGGCAGTCCGCCAGAGCGCCCGCCGCCGCGTCCGCCCCCGGCGCCTTCGCATCGAACACGATAGCCGTCGCCCCATCAAACACGAACCGCCCCGGTTTCACTTCCATCCGCGCGGGCAGCGGGATCACAGCGGGCGGAGTCGCGGCGTCTCCATCCGCCGCCGCCAACACACACATCGAAAGCGCCATTTCAAACCACATCGCGGTATACCTCCGTGCCTGATTTCGAGATCGCATGCTAACGCAACGCCCCTGCGCCTCGCAACGCCGGAGGGAACAGCCGGGATTGGCAGGGTTCTTGCCCTCTGCGGGTGGCCTGGGAGCGCCGGGCGCTGGCTCGGCATGCTTTCTTCTTGTAGCGCAGGCGTCTCGCCTGCGATCTTGTTTCTTTGTGGACATGGTGGACATGGTGGACATGGTGGACATGGTGGACGGGGTGGACGGGGTGGACGGCTCTGCCCGTGCAACTCTACCTTACTCAACGCCGCGGATGCAGCCGGTGTCCCCGAAATCGTCCGCATTTCCCGAGCGACACCGCAGGCGTCGAACGTGAGTAACAGGACGGTTGGCTCGGAGATTAGCAGCGCGCTCCGATCCAGTCCCGCAGGGACGAAAGAAAACGGGATGAACGCCGCGCCCCGATTGAGTCCCGGCAGGGACGAAAGAAGACATGGGTTAGCCCCGAGTGCGAATTGAGTCCCGGCAGGGACGAAAGAAGACATGGGTTAGCCCCGAGTGCGAATTGAGTCCCGGCAGGGACG
>JAAYAQ010000565.1 GCA_012719295.1 Candidatus Hydrogenedentota bacterium
GGACGAGGAGTTCTTTCTTCTGGAAAACCGGAACGACACGGGATATGAAGGCCCCTATGGCGGGGCCGGCGCGTGCGCGCCCGGGCGCGGCCTGGTGATCTGGCATGTGGATCGCAACGGCAGCAACATGTACAGCTCGATTCAGGAACCGAATATAGACGAGGAGAGTCGGTTCCTGACGCCGTACTATGCGTTCATTGTGGAAGCGGAGCCGGGGTCGGAAGATCCGTGGTACGCGGATCCCGCCCCATCGCCGGATGAAAACGACACATTCTACGCGGGGCACGGGGCGAACCCCGTGTACTCGTATTTCCCTCTGGCCAGGAGCCCCATCTTCGGCGAGGCGGATCCCAACGACCCCGAGAAGGTCTTCTTGAGTGAGCCGGACCTGTGCTTCTGGAACCGGGAAGACATCGAGGCGGGGCGCACGGTCATCTCGAGAATGGTGGTCAGTTCCTATGGCGAGCCGGGCCACTACATGCCGTTTGTCATTGGCGTGAACCCGCGCGAATCCGCGGACTGGATGGTGCTTGGGGTCAGGGGCGCGCCCAAAATTGCGGTGACCTGCTCGTCCGTGAGGGCGCGGTGCAACTGGGGCCAGAACCCGCCGAACCAGCATTTCCGGGTATTCAATCCGGGCGGTCAGGGCACGCTGTATTTCACGGTCGCGAGCGATCAGCCGTGGCTGCTTGTGTCGCCGGGGTCGGGCTACGCGCAGCCGACGCTGGGGGGTGAAGATTTCACGGTGTCGTTTGACGCCACGAACCTGGCCGCGGGCACGCATATGGGGACCATCACGGTGTTCGCTCCGGATCAGGTGCCGGCCACTCCGTTGTACATTGGCGTGACCCTGGAAGTCGGGCAGCGGCCGGAGCTGAGTGTTGAGCCCGGCGCCATGTCCGTGAGCCTCAAGCCCAATGAGGTGTCGACGGATCGCCACATCGACGTAGCGAACGACGGCGGCAGCACCATGAAATACACGGTGACGAGCAGTTGCGCGGGGTCGCCCTGGAACTGGCTCACCCCGGCACTGACGTCGGGCCTTTGCGTGGAGGGTATGCAAGACAGCTTTTATCTCAACATCGTGGCGCGTGACGCGGGCCAGAGTCCCCCGGTTTTGCCCGCGGGGATGCACACGGGAATCGTCACGGTGACGTCGCCCGGCGCCCTGGGGTCGCCGCAGAGCACGACGGTGACGTTGACGGTCGATGGCTATATCGAGGTTGTCTCTCCGAACGGCGGCGAGGTCTGGCAGCCCAATCTGGACCTCAGCGTGCCGATTGTGTGGGCGACCAATGCGGCCGATCCCGTCACCATCGAGTTGCTCCGGTGGGATTCAGGGGCCTCGGAGTATGTGGCGGTCGAAACGATTGCGAGCGGGATCCCGTATGACGGAGATCCTGATCAGAACGGCCAGAGCACGTACTACTGGTCTCTGCCGATCGACTATACGCCGGGCGCGGATTACCGCATCCGGGTGTTCAGCGGCGGGGCGAGTTGGGACACGGCGGCGCAACGCGACGATAGCGACGCGGATTTCCGCATTATGCGCGTCGCGTATAACGCAGCCATGGGCACGGATCCCGGCTGGACGCTGGAGGGCCAGTGGGCGTGGGGTACGCCGACGGGCGGTGGCGGCGGCGAAGGCGGCTCCGGCAACGTCAGCAATCCGGATCCGGTGTCGGGATACACCGGCGATTCCGTGATCGGTTACAACCTGAGCGGCAACTATGCGAATGGGATGACCACGGCCCACTATGCGACGGTCGGCCCGATCAACTGCGAGGATTTTGTTGATTTGCAGCTCACGTTCCGTCGCTGGCTGGGCGTCGAACGGACGGACACCGCGACGATCGAGATCAGCAGCAACAACACCACGTGGAATCAGGTGTGGCGCAACCCGCTCGATGCGGACGTTACGGACGGGGATGCCGGGGCCTGGGAACTGGTGTCCTACGATATTTCCGACTATGCGGACAACAAACCCACGGTGTGGGTGCGGTGGGGTGTCGGCCCCACAGACGGCACGGACCGTTTCTGCGGGTGGAATCTGGACGATGTGGCGGTGCACGGCCGCTACATGCGGGTGGGTTCGATCACGGTGACGATCACGCCGCCGGAAGTCGTAACGGCGGGGGCGCAATGGCGCCGGGCGGGCACCACGGCCTGGTTTAACAGCGGCGATACTGAGATCGAGGTGCCGGTGGGCGCCCACACGATCGAGTTCAAGGATGTCGCCACGTGGCTAACGCCCGAGAATCAGACCGTTGACGTGTTGAAATCGCAGACGGCCACAGCCACCGGCACATACCGCCAGGTCGGGTCGCTACAGGTGAATATCGCTCCGGGCGAGGCAGCGACCGCAGGCGGGCAGTGGCGCCGGGTGGGTCAGACCACGTGGCGGCCCAGCGGGTACATCGAAAGCGGCCTGTATACGGGGTCGTATACGGTGGAATTCAAACCCGTCGAGGGATGGCATACGCCGGCGAACCAGGCGGTGACCATTGCGAGCGAGCAGACTACGCTGGCTGTTGGAACCTATGAAGAGATCAAGTACGGTTGGCTGCGAGTGTTGATCAGCCCGCCGGGGGCGGTCTCGGCCGGCGCGCAGTGGCGCCGTACGGGGACGACGGCATGGCTGGCGAGCGGCGCGCCGGAAGAGAAGCTGCCGGTCGGGCCGTATGCGATCGAGTTCAAGACGATAGACGACTGGGAGACCCCGGCCACGCAAAACGTGACCATCGCCGAGGGCACGACGACCCATGCCACGGGGACGTATATCGAGATCATCGAGCAGGGTTCGCTGCAGGTCACCATCCAGCCCGTGGCCGCCCGCATTGCCGGGGCGCAGTGGCGCCGGGTGGGCACGCTCACGTGGTACAACAGCGGGGCGACGGAAGCGGACGTGGACGAAGGCGACTACCTGGTCGAGTTCAAACCGGTGGCCGACTGGATTGAACCCGCGGACATTCCCGTGACCGTGGCGCCGGATGAAACGGCTACGGCCACGGGCACGTATACGATGGCCACGGGTGCGCTGCAAGTGACGATCGAGCCGCAGGGCGCGCGGGATGACGGCGCCTTGTGGCGGCGGACGGAATCCGTGACGCCGAAGGAGAGTCAGGAGGTCACGTCGGGGAACGTCTTCTCTCTCGGCGCGCCGGTGCTGGACGGCACGACGCTCGACGTGCCGCTGGTGCTTCTCCGGGGCGACGACGTGCTCTCTCAGGATGTCTTCGACGCGAACGGACTGTTTGCGGGCGGCAGCGCTCCCGCGGCGTTCGCGCTTGACGTGGTCTATGATCCCGCGCTGCTGCACTTGCAGGGCGGCGCGCCGGGAGAAGAGACCGGCGCCGGCGAAAGCCCGGGCGTGGTGCTTTCGGAGAAGCTGACGGCTTGGTACGGGCATGACGTGACGGTCAGTGAGCCGGACGGCCCGAACGCGGGCCGCGTGCGGCTGCTCTTCGCGGACGGGATTGACGGGAGCCAAATCACTACCGGCGACAACGTGCGTCCGGACGGGAATCCCGCCGATTCGGAGAATCCGTTCCTGCTGGCGACGCTGCGTTTTGACTGCAACGTGGCGGAAGGCGGGGCGGTGCATCTGCTGATTCAGAACCTCGCCGTTACGGACGGGGAGCAGATGCTCGAGAACGCGCAGGCCCTGCCGGTCTCGTTCAAGGTGAACAAGGGCTCGGCCTGGCTGCCGAGCGGCGCGACCGAGACCGGCATCACGCCGGGGACCTATGTGGTCGAGTTCAGCGATGTTTCGGGCTGGACCACGCCCGACGACCAGGACGTCACGATCGTCAGCAACGAAACCGCGGTCGCGACAGGCACATACGTTCTGATCCCGACGAAGGGCTCGCTCACGGTGACCCTGACGCCGGACGACGCGGTTGCCGCGGGGGCGCAGTGGCGCCGCCAGGGTACGGCAACGTGGTTTGACAGCGGCGGCACCGAGAGTGACATTCCCGCGGGGACGTACACCGTGGAATTCAAGTCGATCACGGGCTGGTCGGCGCCCGTGGCCCAATCGGTGACGATCACGGCGGGCGAAACCGCGGCTGTGGCCGGCGACTACATCCAGATGCTGTTGAGGGGTTCGTTGCGCGTGACGCTGGCTCCCGAGGCGGCGGTGACGGCCGGCGCCCAGTGGCGGCGTACCGGAACGGCGTCCTGGAAAAACAGCGGCGTTACCGAGGACGGGATCGCGGTTGGCGCCTACACCGTCGAGTTCAAGGATATCCCGGACTGGGAGAAACCGGCGCCGGCGAGCGTGACCGTCGAGGCGAATCAGACCGCGCAGGTGACAGGCACGTATACGGCCAAAGACGGAGGCGGCGATTCCGGCGGTTGCCCGCTGTTCACGAAAGCGATGCAACCGTTCGTGGACGTGCTGGTGTACGAGCCGGTGCTGCCGGCGACGGCCGGCAAGGCGGGTCTACGCGAGTGCGGTCCGCTGACGCCGCTGGCGATTCGGCTGCGGAGCGACGACGGCATCGTTGAGGATTCGGTGTGGGGTACCGTGACGTGGGGCGATGCGGCGTCGGAAGACGTAACGTGGCAGGCGCTGGATACGGGCCAGACGGATGGCTGGGTCGTGTACGAGCCGGCAACGGCGTGGCCCGCCGGCGAGGTGGTCACGTTTACGGCGGGCGCCTGTACCACATCCGGATACGCAATCGGCCCGTTCACGTATGAATTCTATGTGAGCGACGGGATCTACGATGGGGCCGCCGTGGTTGTGGAATCCGGCGGGGCGCCGGCGCCGCAGGCCGAGTTTGTCGGAACGGCGTACGAAATTGCCCCCGACATGGTGTATCTGGAACCGGTTACCGTTCAGCTTCCGGTGCC
>JAAYAQ010000125.1 GCA_012719295.1 Candidatus Hydrogenedentota bacterium
TCACGGTGGACCAGTTCGCGCAACGGCTTCTCCGCTCCGGGAAGCCGCAGGTGTTCATCCAGATCGAGAAGCGGCAGAAACAGAAACGGGCGCCGGCAGATATCCGGGTCCGGGAGGGTCAAGCCCTCCTCTTCGACGACGAGATCACCATACAGGAGGATATCGAGGTCGATGGTCCGGGCGGCATAGGCGTCGCCGGTCCGGACCCTGCCGAGCTCCCGTTCGATTGCTCTGAGGACGCCGAACTTCAACTGCCGGGGCGACAGCCCGGTTTCGATTCTACACGCGCCATTGATGAAATCCGCCTGTTCGGGGCGGTTCAGCGGCCGGCTCCGGTAGAAGCGGGACACGGCGGCTACCCGGCACCGGGCGGCGAGCTCCGCCAGGGCCGCGGGAATATGTTTCTCGGGGCCGATATTGGACCCCAGCGCGATGTATGCGGTAACCACGATGTTTTACTCGCGCGCCCGGACAATTTCAACCGCGACGCTTCGGGCGAAGCGAAGCGCGCCGGGTTTGTCGACCGAGACCGCGACCTTTTCGACCCGGGGATTGGCGAGACAGATGCCGGCGATCTCTTCCGCGAGCCGTTCGATGAGCTGAAAACTGGAGTCTTCGACCATCCGGATGACCTGTTTCTTGATGGCCTTGTAGTCGACCGTGTCGGCGATGTCGTCGCTCCGGCACGCGGCGCGGTAGTCGGCCCAGAGGGTAATGTTGATGATCACATCCTGTTTTTCGCGGCGTTCGTCGGGGTAGATCCCGACGATGCAGCGGCACATGAGGTCGCGAATGTGAATCCGGTCTGCCTGGCCTTCAACCATAGATATTTCCTCGCATATGACGGCCGCCGTCGACGTAGAGCACCTGGCCGGTGACAAATGTCGAGTTCAGCAGGTATCGCAGGGCTTCCGTGATGTCCTCGACCTTGCCGAACCGGTTCAGGGGATTCGTGTGGGCCAGTTCCTCCAAGTATAGCGCATCCTTCCCCGGCGGCGGGAGAATCAGTCCGGGCGCAATGGCGTTCACCTGGATCGACGGGGCGAGTTCAAGCGCCATCGTCCGCGTGATGGTGTGAAACAGGCGCTTGCTGAGGTGATATGCGTAGTGGGTGCGGTCGTAGTCCATGACGCGCGTGTCGAGGAAGTTGATGATGTGACCGGGCCGGCCCTGTTTCGCGAAGGCCCGCGCCAGCACAAACGGCGACAGCGCGTTTGTGTTCAGGTTCTCCAGGATGTCCTCGATGGAGGTGTCGAGCATCGTGGAGTCGTGGAAGATGGACGCATTGTTGATCAGGATGTCGATCGGTCCGACCGCCCCCAGCACTTCCTCAAAGAGCTTCTCGATGCCCCGGGGATCCGAGAGGTCGCCCCGCACGGTCTCGGCTTTCACCCCCGAATCGCGCACTTCGGCGGCCAGCGCCTCCGCCTCCTCGCCGGAGGTCCGGTAGTGGATGCAGACGTTCGTGCCCTCTTCGGCCAGCAGGCGTACGCACGCGGCGCCCAGACGCCGGGCGCCGCCAGTGACGAGTGCCGCCGCGCCTTTCAGCATGCTCTCACCTTTCATGGCGTATCTCCCTGGTTGCAGGACAGCGGTTCTTCGTACAGGGACACCTGGCATCCCCCGGGTATTTCCGCCCGCCGGGGAAAGCGGCCGGACAGCGGTTACGCAGGCATGTCAAAGGGGTCCCGGGCCGTTTCCAGAAAGCGGCGCGTGAGCGCCTCGAGCCGTGTTCGGAGGGCGGCCGCGCCGGGGTCCGCATAGAGGTTGTTCAACTGGAACGGGTCGCGGCGGTTGTCGAAGAGAAACCCCTCGCCGTCGGGTTTGACCGCGAACGTGTGGGTTCGTGTGCGCACGCCGCGGAACAGGGGCGCGGGATGCTTGTTTCCGCCCGACGCGTTTTCTTTCGCGATGTGCATGATGAACTGGGCTTCGGGGTCCGGACCCGTGCCGCCGGTCAGCAGGGGGCTGAAGTCCTGTCCGGCGCAGGTTGAGGGTACGTCGAGTCCCGCCAGGGCGCAGAGGGTTGGCATGATGTCGATCGAGCCGAACAGGGCCTGGCTCTTGTGTCCTGGAGGGACGACGCCGGGCCACCGCACCAGGAACGGCACGCGAATGGATTCCTCGTAAGGCTGGCGCTTGCTCCCCACGCCATGGGAACCGAACATGGAGCCGTGATCGGAAGTGTAGACGACGATGGTGTTTCTTGCCAGCCCCAATTCGTCGATGGCGGCCAGGACCCGGCCCAGTTCTTCGTCGATGGCGGTGATGTGGGCGTGGTAGCCCTGATAATTGGGCCAGTCGTTCCGCCGCGCGATATCGGGGGCGCCCGCCGGTACCGCCTCGTTTGCGCCGCTGGCATTGGGCCGGAGGGGCAGCGAACCCTCGGGATACAGGGCCTTCTTGTCTTCGGGCGCATCGGTAAACGTGGCGTGGGGCGGATTCCACGACACCATGAGAAAGAACGGTTGCGCGGCGTCATTGCTCTGCCGGATGAATTCGATAGCCTGGTCCGTCATGAGCGTCGCATTGTAGCCCTTGGGGCGGACGGGCTCTCCCCCGGCGGGGTGGTACTCCGCCTTGTCGTAGTGGGTGCCGGTGCCCGTCCATATCAACGAGGTGTCAAACCCGAACGGTTCCGCGCGGGTGCCGCCGAGGTGCCATTTGCCGATGTACCCGGTGCGGTAGCCGGCGCCCTGAAACACTTTCCCGAGGGTGGGCTGTCCGGGGTCGAGGTCGATGTTGTTGTCGATGATCCCCTGCTGATACGGCCAGCGCCCGGTCATCAATATGGCGCGATGGGGCGAGCAGACCGGGTAGTTGCTGATGGCGTGGGTGAATTCGGCGCCCTGGGCCGCCATGGCCGCCATAGCAGGCGTGCGGACCTCGGGCATCTCCGTGAACGACATGGATTGCCACCGGTGCTCGTCGCTGAACAGGTACACGACATTGGGGCGGGCCGGGCGTATGCGCGCGGTCGTCCGCGCGCACGACATGCCCGCCAGCGCGAGTCCCCCCGCGAGCTGCGTGATGAAATCCCGCCGTTTCATGGGATCATCCCTCCGGGACGGTTACCTCGGCCGGGGCCGCTTCGTCCGCGGGCTCGGTCTCTTCCGGCTGCTCCTGGGGTTGCTCGGGGGCGTGTTCGGGCGCCTGGGCGGCGGCCTCCAGCACGTCCGAGACCGGCAGGACAATCATGACGGCGTTGTCGCTGCCGCCGCCTGCCCCCATCATGCCCATCATGCCCATCATACCACTGCTCGACGCGCGGATGGTGCGCAGTACCAGAATCCCGACCAGATCGCCCTCCAGGGTAAAGACCGGCGCACCCAGGGAGCTCTGGTTCATGCCGCCGCCCGCGGGCACATAGAAGGTCCGGGGCTTTTCGACCACCGCCTCGATCCGGTCCAGCAACGCGCCGTGGGCGCGGTTGGCGACGCGACCGAGGCGGCTGATGGCTACGATGGGGTCCAGTTGACCGGCCGTGCCGGCCTGGGCCACTCCCAGTGCGGCAAACGGTTTCTCCGGCTTCTGCTTGGGACGCAGGAAGGCGAGGTCCAGGTCTTTGTCGCGGAGCACGACTTCGGCGGGGATTTCATTGCCATCCGCGGCGAGGATGTCGGCCCGCTTGATCTCGGTTTCAATCTTGAAACCCATTTCCTCGAGGTCCATGCCCATCATGTTGCGTGAGGCGGAGGTCGGGTCGGTCGTGAAGAGGCTCACCACGGTCAATCCCGACGGATCGAGCACCGTGCCGGTGACTTCGGCAATGCTCTCCTCGCTGTCCGAACCGCTGCCTTCCATGGAGTAGCGGTTTTCGATTACCAGTTTGATGGTCACCACCGCGTCCTTGTTGGCTTCGACGATGGCCCGCGCCGCATCGGCGAGGGCGTCGGCATTTGCCCATTCCGCACAGGCGACGATCCCCAGAATCGCAATGCACAGCCCCGTCCGCAGGTACCTGGAACGCATCTCCGACCTCCTTGAATGTACAGTCACGTTGTGCGGGGTGGTCCCGCGCCGACCGTTGCCGCTGAGGACAGCGTCCTCAGACACCTTCTTCCCACTGCGGTTCGAACTGGAGAAAGAGCGTGTAGATTCCCCGCATGACCTTGAACACGACCGTTTTGGGCTTCTCCGTCGCGATCGCATCCATTTTCTGTTCGAACCAGTCGACGTCCACGACGGTGTCGCCGTTGACTTCCATAATCAGGTCGGAAACGCCCAGCATGCCCAGCGCCGCCCAGCTCCCCGACTTGATCTCCTCTACAAGCACCCCGGTCTTGTCTTCTTCCCACTCTTCGCGCGCCCGGTCGAAGAAGGTGATGTCGCGCACAGTGAACTCGAAACTATCGTCCCGGTACTTCTTCATCTCCCGGTCGAGTTTCGGCGCGGCGATCAATTCCACGGGGACGGTCTTCGCCTCGCCATTGCGCTTGATCGACAGTTCGGCGGAGGCGCCGACCTTGTACTGGCGGATCAGGACCGGCAGTTCCTCGTAGTCTTCCGGGGCATCGGCTTCGAGCTCCATGCCGTCCACGGCGAGAATGAGGTCGCCGACGAGCAGCCCGGCCTTCTCGGCGGTGCTGCCGGGATAGATCCGCGTGACGCGGAACCCCGTCAGGGTTTCATCGCCCAGCGTGCGGGCGATGTCGCGTGTGATCACCTGCGTTTCGACCGGCAGCCAGGCCTTCTTGACCTCGAGACCGGGGTCCTTGAGTTCCTGTATCCCCACTTCGACGACGGTGACCAGCTGTTGTTCACGCCGTTCAAACTGCACGAGGACGGGCGTGGGCTCGGTTTTGCCCTCGGTCAGGTCCGCGGTGAGCTGCTTCAATTCATCGACATTCTTGACGGGCGTGTCGCCGACAGCGGTGACGACGTCCTTCTCTTCGAGCGCGGGTTTGGCGTCCCCCGCGGGCCCGCCGGGCCGCACCGAGGTGATGATCACGCCGTCCTGGTTCTCCCGGCGCAATTCCCGGGCCATCAGAAACGAGATGTCCTGAACGGTGAGCCCCCACTGTTTCAGTTCCGACTGTCTCGGGGACGCCTCCTTGCGTTTGACGGGGGTCATCGTAATGGTCTGCTCGGCGCCGTCGCGCGCGAAGGTGGCTTCGACCGGTTCACCGATGGTCAGGCCCGCCACAAGGCGGTTGAACAGGGGGATTTGCTCGTCGAACGCAACGTCGACGTCGTGGCCGGCGAGCCGAAGCAGGTAATCGCCGGCTTTGAGCCCGGCGTCGCCCGCGGGGGTGGCCTTCATGACGTTCCCGACCAGGGCGCCGCGCTCCATCGGGCTGTACTTGAACCGCGGCTGGATGTCGAATCCGAGCCAGGCGCGCTCGACCTCGCCTTTTTCGAGCAGGACCGACGCGACCCGCTGGGCCAGCTCGCTGGGAATGGCGCCGCCCAGCCCGCCCACGCGGATCTCGTTGATGCCGATGATCTCGCCCTGCAGGTTCACGAGCGGGCCCCCGCTGTTGCCGCCGTAGATCTGCGCGTCATGGCCGAGCCAGACGACAAACGAGCCGACGTCCTCACCGTCCTCGTCCATGCGGCGCATGGGGCCGAACCAGCGCGGCATGATCATCTCGGTGTTGCTGATAATGCCCAGCGTGACGGACTGCGACAGCGCCATGGGACTGCCCATGGCGAGCACGTGGTCCCCCACCTTCACCTGCGCGGAATCGCCCCAGGGCGCCGTGGGAAACTGCCGGGGGGATTCGGGAGCGAGTTTTAACAGCGCGATGTCGGACAGGGGATCGCGGCCGACCAGTCTGGCCTCGATCTTCTCTTTGGTCGACAGGGTGCATACCATCCGGGTGGCGCGGCCGGCCACATGATGGTTGGTGACCACATGCCCTTCCGGAGTGATGATCACGCCGCTGCCGGACGATTCGTACTTGACCTCGCGCCCTTCGTAATAGTCGGGCGTAACGACTTCGATGCGCACGAGGGCAGGTTTCACCAGGGCCACCGCGGCATCCACGGAACTGCGCAGGGACTCGGGGATCCCCGCCGGGGCGGGTTCCTGTGCGGAGGGGGCGGCCGCGGGCATAACGAGAACCAGCATCACCAGACCGGCAACGATACGGAGTCTCATGGGCGTTTCCTTACACGGCGTTCCTGTTCGGGAGTTCGCGCAAATCAACGGCGGGGCCGCTGTGTCATGCGGGATGCCATCCGGGGATTCGTCAGGGAGGTCGCGCATGCCCTGCCCGCCGGCATCCACACGGCGATTATGGTCAAGCCGTGCAGACGTGTCAAGGAACGCGTATACCACGCGCGCCGAAAGGCATTTGGGGGGCCGCTCCCGGCACGCGGCCCGGTCGGGCTCGCGATGATGAGTATTGTGGGAAAGGCGTCCGGGCGGTAGACTGACGTTCCGGGAGGGTTGGACGCCATGCTTGAAACGGTTGATCTGAAGGCCAAACTGGGCAAGGCCGATTACAAAGCGGCCATGGAACGGCTCGATCTGCATCTGGCGCAGTTGCAGCGGGATTTGCGCACCGCGGGCGTGCCCGTGATGGTGGTGTTCGAGGGGTGGGACGCGTCCGGCAAGGGGTCCGTGCTCGGGCGTATCCTGCAGGCATTCGATCCGCGCGGGTTCAAGGTGCACAACATCAATCCCGCCACGCAGCAGGAGCCGTATTGGCCGCCGATGGCGCGTTTCTGGAACCTCACCCCCGCCGACGGGCAGATCGCCATCTACAACCACAGCTGGTACCGGGAGGTGCTGAATGATCGCGTCGAAAACGGCGTGTCCGCACGGGCGCTGCAAGAGGCCAACGAGCGCATCCGCGTGTTTGAACGGCAACTGAGCGATGACGGCGCGGTCATTGTCAAGTTCTTCCTGCATATCGACAAGAAGGAGCAGTCCAGGCGGTTCCGCAAGTTGCGCAAGGATCCCGCCTATGCGTGGAAGGTCGGGAAGGA
>JAAYAQ010000566.1 GCA_012719295.1 Candidatus Hydrogenedentota bacterium
GCATTTGGCTCATGCGGACCTTGTCGTATTCGTCGTCGCCATACCGGGCGTGGGCATGGGTGTTGAAGAAGTCGAGGTACCCGATGGCCTCGGGCAGTTTGACCCGGACGACGCACACCCCCTTGCCCGCCCACCAGTCGCCATGGTGCACCTTGTGGGGTTTTCCGCCCTCCGCGTACCGGTGAAAGAAGGCCTCCTCGATGGGGTGGCGGCTTGCCACGAGCAAGCCGCTGCCCACCAGCCCGCTGGGGAAATACACCGCGTTGTTCAGGCCGCACTCCGCCAGCGCGTCCAGCACAATCTGACGGTCGCGCGCGATGAAGGCCTCCTGAAATCCCGCGATGTCCGGCTGCAACTCCTGGAGCTTCCTGCCGATGGCGGCCATGCGTTCCGGTCGGTGCGTGCCTTCGTGGTACAGGTCCCAGATATTGAACGTGACGATCTTCAGGGTGATTTCCCCGCCGGCCGGCGCGGGCGGAGACGCCAGCAGCGCGCTCTCATCCAAATCGGTCGGCGACGGGGTACGGTAATTCAGAAGCAGGCACGTGACCACGACCAACACGCACACCGCGATGGCGCTGCCCAGAATCCAGGCCGGAATCCGCAGGAACCGTTTCATGACGCCCCCCTGTCCGCTCTCCTGCCCCCGGTTGCCCCACACGATCTGGAACACTGTAGCGCACAAGTGGCGATACTTGCAACGGCTCCATTGTTTGACGCCATCGCGAAAAACCGCGTACACTCCCATCAACCGTCTGAGGGCATGGGGTGGCTGAAGGGAGCGTGTGGCTCGCGCTCGAGCCAGGTGGAGATTCCGTCCGTATGACAACGAGCGCACAGTCTGCTTCGTTTCCTTCGGTATCGATCGTGGTACCGACGTACCGGGAGGCGGACAACATTCCCCTGCTCGTCGACCGCATCGCCCGTTTGCGGGATGAGCGTCGCCTGGACCTCGAACTCCTGATCATGGACGACGACAGCAATGACGGAATCGAGGACGTGGTCCGCGGGCTCCGGAAAGCCTGGGTCCGTCTCACCGTGCGCAAGGAGAACCGGGGCTTGGGGCCGGCGGTCGTCGATGGCATGCGCCTCGCCCGGAATGACGTGCTCGTCTGCATGGACGCCGACCTGAGCCACCCGCCGGAAGCCATTCCCGAGCTGCTCGAAGCGCTGTCGCAGAACTACGATTTTGTCATCGGATCGCGCTACGTCGAGGGCGGCACGACCGACGAGCGCTGGAGCCTGTTCCGCCGTCTCAACAGCCGCGTGGCGACCCTGCTGGCGCGCCCGTTCACGTGCGCCAGGGACCCCATGAGCGGCTTTTTCGCGCTCCGGCGCGAGACGTTCGCCTCCGCGCAGGATCTCAATCCCATTGGCTACAAGATCGGGCTAGAACTGCTCGTGAAAGCGCGGTGCGAGTTCATTAAGGAAGTGCCCATTCACTTCACTGACCGGAGGCTGGGGGAGAGCAAGCTCACCCTGGCCGAACAGTTGCGCTACCTTCAGCATCTGCGCCGCCTCTTCATCTACCGCTACGGCGGCTGGGCGCATTTTTCGCAGTTCGCGGTGGTGGGCGGATTGGGCACGCTGGTCAATCTGGCGGTCCTGACCGTGCTCGACCTGCTGAACGTCCCCCTGGCGATTGCCGTGGCGGTGGCGATTCTCGGGGCCATGGGGTTCAACTTCGCTCTGAACCGCCGGTTCACGTTTTCGTATGCGCGGCAGGGGTCGCTCCCGCGGCAGTTTCTCGGCTTTGCGGGGGCGAGCAGCGTGGGCGCTCTGGCCAACTATGCGGTCACGCTCGCGTTGATACGCCAGTCGGCCTTCCTGGCACGAATGCCCCAGGCGGCCGCGCTGTTTGGCATTGCCGCGGGCATGCTCATCAACTTCGGCATCAGCCGCTACCTGGTGTTTCGCGAGCCCCGCCGCCCGAGGCCGGTATAAAGGCGCGCGTCACGGACACCCGAACAACAGACAGGAGGATTTCTGAAATGGCCCTGAAAGTCAGTCGCAGACAGTTTGTCCAATCGGGAACCCTGGCGGCGGCGGGCGCCGTCTCCGCGCTGGTCTCGTCCCGCGCGGCCGGCGCCAATGAGCGTATCCGTCTGGGGTTTATCGGGGTGGCGAACCGGGGCGGGCAGTTGCTCGGATGCACCACGCCGTTCGAAGATGCTGAAGTGGTGGCCCTGTGCGATGTGTACCGCCCCACCATCGAAACGTGGGCCGCCAGCGTTCCCAACAAGGTCGCGCTCTACGGCGACTACCGCCA
>JAAYAQ010000567.1 GCA_012719295.1 Candidatus Hydrogenedentota bacterium
CCGCCTCGCGGCGAACGAAGAGATTCAGGCCAAATTCAGCGACGCGCTTGCCATCGTTCCGCCTCCGCCCACGGGGTTCAGCATCTATTTTGCCACCGGTTCCAGCAAAGTCGACGCGGATTCCCTGCCGGTGTTTGAGCAGATCCTGGCGGAGGCGCGGAAACGCGATTCGCACGACATCAGCCTCAACGGGCATACCGATCGTACCGGCGAGGCGGACGTGAACATGAACCTCAGCCTGGAACGCGCCAACGAGGTCCGCAGGATGCTCGTGGACCAGGGCGTCTCGGCGGAGTACCTGAATATCGAGTATTACGGCGAGAGCAAGCCTCTGGTCCCAACCGAAGACAACGTCAGCGAACCGAAGAACCGCCGCGTCGAAGTGGTTGTCCGGTAACCGGAGGGGAGCGCAGGCAAGCCGGTGACTGGGGAGAGACGAGGGCGTGGCGTTCTACGGCGGGCGCGCGGCGGGGCGGCGGCCGGCGAGGCGCCGATCCTGACCTCGCACCTCATCACGCTGCTGGGCATGCTGCTCACCCTGGGGTTCCTGCTCCTTGTCGTCTATCCGCCGGCCCCGGTCAAGGCCTTCGAACTCCTGGGCTACGACGAGATGGTCCGCCTCCTCGGGGGAGACCTGCCGCCCCCCGGCGTGGCCGTCATCGATGTGGACGAGCCCAGCCTGGCAAAGCTGGGCCAGTGGCCGTGGCCCCGGTACCGCGTCGCCGCGCTCATCGAGCAGGCCGCGGCCCTCGGCGCCCGCGCCATCGCGCTCGATGTCCTTTTCGCCGAACCGGACGGTCTCTCCCTCGATAACGTCCGCGCGTTGTACCAGCGCGACCGCGGCATCGATCTAAACCTGAGCGGCATTCCCCGGGACGCCCTGGACAACGACCGCCTGCTGGCGGAGACCGTGGCCCGCCACAATGTCGTCCTGGGCACGGACCTGAAGTTCGACCGCGCCGCCCCCGACCCCGCCACCCCGTGCGGGAACCCCGTCAGCGTCGTCCTGCGCGCCCTGCCGGGCGCCGAAGGCGAGCCGCCGGTCCCGTCGGCATCCGCGATACTGTGCCCGCTGCCCGCGCTTACGCAGGCCGCCGCCTTTGTCGCGGCCACCAATCCCCTGCCGGACCGCGACGGCAAATTGCGGCGGACGCCCCTCTTGCTGCGGTACGGCGACGCGTGGGTGCCCAGCCTCGCCGTAGCCGCCCTCCTCGCCGGATCCGGCGACAACCAGGTTGTCGTGCACTGGTCCAGCGCCGGCATCCATGAACTCCGCCTGGGCGAGACCGTCATTCCCACGGACCCCCAGGGGAACATGCTGTTTCCGTATCGCATGCGCCCGCCCGACCGGTTCGACCACATCTCCGCGGCCAGCCTGCTCGAAGGCGCAGTCGAACCGGCGCGGCTCGAAGGCAAGATCGTTTTCATCGGGTCGTCCGCGAGCGGCCTGCAGGACATGCACGCGACGCCCGTCATGCGCCTGTGCCCCGGCGTCGATCTCCATGCCCTGGCGGCCGACGCCATCCTGCGGCGGGATTTTTTCGTCGAACCGGCCTGGACGCGCGGCGGGCAGGCCCTCATCGTGCTCGCGGCGGGCCTTCTCGTGACGTTTCTCGCGGCCCGCACGCGCGTAGCCTTCAGCGCGCTGGGAACCGCCGCGGCGGCCGTGGCCCTCGCCCTGGGGACCTGGGCTCTCTTCAACCGCTGGGGGGTTTATTGGTCGCCGCTTCCCGGCGTGAGCACCCTGGTGGCCGGTTCATCCCTCCTCACCATCGTGCGCCTGCGACACGAAGAACGACGCAGACAACTGTTGCGGCAATCGTTCTCGCGCTACGTCAGCGCCGAGATCGTGGACCAGATCCTCAGGAGCTCCCAGCCGGTGAACGTGAGCGGCGAACGCAGAACGGTGACCATCCTCATGACCGACATCCGCGGATTTACCTCCATGGCCGAAACGATGGACCCGGAAGCGCTCGTCCGGTTCCTGAACACGTATTTCGCCGCCATGATCGACATCATTCTTGAGAATGAGGGCACGCTCGACAAGTTCATGGGCGACGCGGTCCTCGCCCTGTTCGGCGCCCCGGTCCAGCACGACGACGACGCGCTCCGCGCCGTGAAAGTCGCCCTGGCCATGCGGGACACGCTGCGCCGGCTGAACGCGCAGTGGGCCAGCGCCGGCAAACCCCAGATCCGCATCGGCATCGGCATCTCGACCGGCGAAGTCATCGTGGGCAATATCGGCTCCGCGCGCCGGCTCGAATACACCGCGATCGGAAAAGACGTCAACTACGCCCAGCGCATCGAGGCCCTCACCAAGGAGATTCCCGCCGGCATCCTGATCAATGAGACCACCTACGAACTTGTCAAGGACCACGTGGTGGCCGAAAAATTCGGTCCCCTGATCATCCGGGGCCGGGAAGCGCCGGTGTGTGTGTATGGCATCAACGGGCTCCGGAATAGTGTACACTGATGCCCTCGTTAACTTCCGGCGACATACCCGCGCCGTCCAGCCATCGCACACTGGGGAGGCCTCCAGGTTTTGCCGGCCGGAAACGCATGCCCGGGGCGTTGTACCCGGGGCGCTGGAGCAGCAACTATGCACATTGAATCCTATCTGGGGCGGAACGAGCTGTTCATGGGGCTCGGCCTCCAGACCATCGAACGCATCGCGAAACAGTTTCGCATGATCACCGTCAAGGCCGGCGAGTCCATCATCACCGAGGGCGCTCGCGGAGAAACCTATTACCTCATCGCCACGGGCGAGGCCACGGTCCTCAAGGGCAGCGGCGTCGGGCAACGCGAACTCCAGCGCCTGGGACCCGGCGACGGCTTCGGCGAGATGGCCCTCGTGGCCGACGAACCCCGCTCCGCAACGGTGAAGGCCGTCTCCGACGTCGAGCTCCTCTGCCTCGACCGGGAGCATTTCGTCGTTCTCATGGACGAGGAAGAACGCTTCGCCCAGCGCATTCTCCGGCTTCTGTCCCAGCGCCTGCGCCAGGCCAACCAGGTCGCCACGCTCGACCTCCTGCGGGCGCATCAGGGTCTGATCATTTCGCTGGCCGAACTCGCCGAGTCGCGCGATTCCGACACCGGCGCCCATCTGTACCGCGTGCGCGACCACTGCACGCTCCTGGCCAAGCTGATGGCCCAGGACGAGCGGTTCAAAGGGCACATCAGTCCGGATTTTATCGAAGCCGTCTATTACGTCAGCCCCCTTCACGACATCGGCAAGGTGAGCATCCCCGACGCCATCCTGCTGAAACAGGGCAAGCTCACGGCCGAGGAATTCGAAGTCATCAAGACCCACACCATGGCCGGAGGACGCGCCCTCGAAACCGTGCTCCAGTATTGCGACCTCCAGATGTTTCGCATCGCGCGCGATATCGTGTTGAGCCACCACGAACGCTACGACGGAAACGGCTATCCCAATGGCATCCAGGGCGCCGCCATTCCCCTCGCAGCCCGCATCATGGGAATCGCGGACCACTACGACGCGCTCCGGTCCAAGCGCGTGTACAAAGACGCGTTCACCGCCCGTGAAGCCATTGACAACATCCGCGAAGAATCCGGAAAACGCTTTGATCCCGACATCGTCGACATCATGCTCGCCCACATCCGCCTCTTCGAGGACATCCACGAGCAGTACACGGAAATGGACTCCGTGCCCGACAAACACGCCGGATTCCTCTGAGCGGCAACGCCCGCAACGGCGCGCGCGGCCGCCCGGCCGTCACTCCGACGCGCCCACAGCCCAGACCTTCAGCGCTTGTGCCCCGCCGCCCGGAACAGCAAACGGACCGGGGGCGGGGTTCTCGGCGCTTCGCGGCGCGCCGAAGTAGTCCGCATCAATGCGCAGGGGCGTTCCGTCCGGGTTTTCGTAGGGCAGACCGGGAATCTCCGCCGTTCCCAGCAGTTCCGTCGTTACCAGCTGGCGCTGCGGTCCGGCCGTCCACGCGGGATCGACGCTCCCCTCGAGGTAGAGGCCGTCCGCCCGTTCGACCAGAACAAACCCCGCATCGCGCCCGTCGGCCACCAGCGGCGCCTGTTCGTGTTTGGACGGCAGGGCGCCGTTCAGGAACACGTTTCCGCTCATGTAGACGGGAAGCTGCGCCTCGTCGTAGCCGGTCAGGCCGCGAGACCCCACAAACAGGTTGTTGTAGTAGCGGTCGTCGCCGCGCGGATTGTCGTGCATCCCCGCCAGTTCCGTCGAATGCGCCCGGTGATAGGGCGTCATGCGGCCGTCAAACCCGAGCAGGTTGAAGTTCCCCGCAAACAGATTGTGCACATACGCCCCGCCCCGCGACACCGACAGCAAAGACACCGGGGAAAGGAACAGGTTGTTGTCCACCACAAACGGCCCGTGATTCACCTCGACAAACAGGTCCTCGCTCGGGTTATCGTAAAACAGATTCCCGGTCACGCGCGCGCCCTGCGCCATCCAGTCCAGCCAGATGCCCCGCGTGCACCGGAAAATGCGGTTGTGGCGGATCACCGTGTCGATCGCCCCGTGAAATTTGATCCCCGCCATTTCCGCGCCCGTGAATAACTGCCGCACGTGGATGTCGTGTATCGTGTTGCCGGCGACGGTGCTGAAGATCGCCCCGAGGCTGCCCACCATGCCCGATTGTTCGCAATGGGAAATGGTGTTGTTCCGGACGATGTGGCCGCCGACGGTATCGCGATTCCATCCGTTCTCCAGGGCCCGATGAATGGTCTCCACGTAGCCTTCCGCGGTGTCCGCCGAGGTGTTGTCCCACGAGTCGCCGTATTTCCCGAGCGTCACGCCGGTGCAGACCGAGTACCGGATGACGTTGTCCTCAATGATCCACCCCTTGCTCCAGTGCGTTCCGAGCAGCCCGATTTGCTCCGCCGTGGGCGGCGCCCACTGGGTGGCCGCGTGCTCCATGGTGAACCCGCGCACGGTGAGGTAATCCACGTAGGGCGTGTCGGGATAGAACACCGCCCGCCGCACATTGATCTCCACCAGCCGCTCGTTGGGGTCCACACCGCTGAACTGGGCCCAGATCGTCGTGTCGTTCTCCCCCGCCTCGGCGTACCACAGTCCGGCGTCTTCGGGCGCCGCTTCCGGCCGGAGACTCCGGAACACCAGGCACAGGGCCTTGACTCCGCTCACCGGTCTCATCGTGACCGGAAACGTGTCCCACGACTGCCATCCCCCCGTGTTCAGCACCGGACAGGTCCCCAGCACCTCCCCGTCCGGTCCATCGAGCCGAAGCTCGATGAGGCCTCCGTTGCTGGCCGAAGCCGCGCGGATCTCGAGCTGCTCCGTCCCCCCCTGGAAATCGACGTTGGGATACGTGACCCAGTGACCGGACAGAATGAAGCCGATGCACTCCCCCCCTTCGGAACACGGGGCGTTTTGCGTCCCGTTCTTCGCCGCGAACCCCGTCGCGGGAATCCGCGGCGCCTCCCCCGAACCGGGCGCCGGCCTCAGCCACGCCACGTTCAACAGATACCCTTCCCCCGCCGGATGCAGCCACGGGGGCACGGTGCCCGCCGGCGCCAGCGCCTCTTCCCGCGCGGCCGCCTCGATGAGCCAGTGCCCGTCGAGATACACCGCCCCGGTATGGTGCACCCGGCCTTTCGGGTTGAACCAGTCGCCGCGGATCGGATCGGCATAGGGGTTGTAATCGCCAAAGAACGTGTTGGGCAGCACCACCTTCCAGGTGTCGTGCTGCACCCGCTCCCACCCCGTGACCACTTCAGATCCTTTGATGACCGCGCGCTCGCCCGGCGCCGCCTGATACACAATCCGCTTCGCGTCCGACTCGCCCCCGCGCGGAGGCGTCACCCGCTCGCGGTACGTCCCCTCGTGCACCGTGATGACGTCGCCCGGCGCCGCCAGCGCCGCCGCGGCCGAGATAGTCTTCAACATGCGCGACGGGGAACCGTCGTTGGCGTCGTCGCCATTTACCGAGACATGGTATTCTGCCGCCCCGCACGCCGCCGACAGCAGCAAGACCCCCAAAACCGCACCCGCAACCCTTCGTCCCGTGTCCATGAGCCCCTCCCCTTCCTGCGCGTCTGCGCGCCGTGCCCCCGGCGGAATCCGCCCGTGTCCGCGTCCATTATGTCACGATTCCGGGCCAAACACGCGCTGCGTCACAGCGTTGCAGGATCACGCCAGGGTCTTTTTGAAGCGCGTCGTGGCAAACCAGAGCGTCCCGACGCCCATGCCGAAGAGCGCGGCCATCTGGGGCCAAAGCACGGCTGGTCCTACGCCTTTCAGAAAGATGCCCCGGATGATGATCAGGAAGTAACGCAGCGGATTCACGCAGGTCAGCCATTGGATCGCTTCAGGCATGTTGGCGATCGGAAACATGAATCCCGAGAGCAACACCGCGGGAAGGTAGAAAAAGAACGTCCCCATCATGGCCTGTTGCTGGGTGCTGCTCATGGTTGAGATCAGCAGCCCGATCCCCAGCGTGGTCATGATGTACAGGCCCGTAGCCCCGAACAGCAGCAGCAGGCTTCCCTCCAGGGGCACCTGGAACCAGAACACGGCGACCAGCGTAATCGCCACCACGTCGGCAAACGCGATCACGGCAAACGGCAGTGTCTTTCCCAGAATAAACTCGCCCGGGGTGATGGGCGTTACCATAATCTGTTCCATCGTGCCGGCCTCTTTCTCCCGGACCACCGCCATGCTTGTCAGCATGAGCGTGATCAGCATGACGAGGATCGCAATCACCCCCGGCACATAATAGTTGCGGCTTTCGAGGTTCTCGTTAAACCACGCCCGCGTTTCGAGGGTCAGCGGCTCTTCGCTGACCCCGCCGCCCATGCGGCTCAGCCGTGACGCGAGCACGTGAGTGCCGAAGCGTCCGGCAATGCGCGCGGCATAGTCGAGAACGATCCCGGCCGTGTTGGAATCCGTGCCATCGACCACCAGCTGCAGCGGCGCCGTGCGGCCCGCGCGAAGATCGGCCTCGAATCCATGATGGATGCGCAACACCGCCTGGGCTTGGCCGTGATCGAGCAGGCGCGCGGCGCCGGCATCGGTGTCGACGTGGCCGGCCAGGTCGAAATACGGGGTCTCGATGAACCGCGCCGTCAGTTCGCGGCTCGCAACACTGGCGTCGAAATCGATCACGGCGAGCCGCACGTGCTTTACGTCCGTGGTGACCGCATACCCGAACACGAGCACCTGCACGATGGGCATGACAAACACGACGGCCTTCATCCGGGGATCGCGAAAGACCTGGATGAATTCCTTGATGAGCATGTGCCGGATTCGTTCAAACATGCGCGGGCCCTCCCGTCCCGGCCCTTCAGTCGAGCCGTTTTTTGAACTTGGCGATGGCCAGGGCGAGCATCGCCGCGGAGAATGCCGCCAGCAGCCCGGCATGAATCCCCAGCACCTCGAGCCCCACGCCTTTCAGATAAATCCCCTTCAGGAGCGCCACGAAATAACGCGCCGGCACCAGATACGTCACGGCCTGAACCGCGCGCGGCATGTTTCCGGTGGCGTACATGAACCCCGACAGGAGGAACGAGGGAAGAAACGTCAGAATCATCGCGAGCTGGCTCGCCAGCAACTGGCTTCGCGCCACGATGCTGATCAGGATGCCCATCGACAGGGCGCCCGACAGAAACACGGCCGACACGCCGAACAGCAGCGGAACGCTCCCGCGCAACGGCACGTCAAACACGAACGCGCCCATCAAGACCGCCAACAGCACGTCGAGCATCCCAAGCGCGAAGTAGGGCAGCAGCTTCCCCACCACCAGCTCGGGCCCCTTGACGGGTGTGGAGATCAACTGCTCCATCGTGCCTTGTTCCCACTCCTTCGCGACCGTCAGCGACGTAAGCAGCGCGGCAATCACCATCATAATCACGGCAATCAGGCCGGGAATGATGTAGTTTCTGGATTCGAGATCCGCGTTAAACCACACCCTGGGCCGGAAATCCACGGGCGGCACGGGAGATTTTCCGGTGATCCGCCGCGTGTGTTCCAGCAGCACGTTGTTCGAGTAGACCAGCGAAATCGCGTTGAGATACCCCATGGCGATCGTGGCGGTGTTCGAATCGCTCCCGTCCACAATGGCCTGCACCCGCACCGGCGCCAATGCGTGCGCGCGCGCCGCGAAATCGCGCGGGATGACCAGCCCCACCAGCGCCTCCCGGGTATCCATGGCGCGCTCGATCTCCGGATAGCCCGTCGCATACCGCTGCAGCGAAAAGTAGCGCGACCCCGTGAAGTACGTCAGGAATTCCCGGCTTGCGGGCGTCTGGCTCTGGTCCCACACCATCAGCGGCACGCGGTCCACGTCCAGCGCAAGGGCATAGCCGAACAGAAAGAGCAGCAGCATGGGGATCGCGATCGCCATGCCCAGGCTCCGCGGATCGCGCACAATGTGAATGAACTCCTTGCGGGCGACCGCGCTTACGCGCACGAGCTTCATGCCGCCACCTCGCCCTGCGCGGCCGCGAGCCGGTCCCGCGCCTCGACCAGCGACACAAACACGTCTTCCATCGACGGCGTGATCGCTTCGAGCCGGCTCACCGCGAAACCCGCCTCGGTCAGCGCCCGCTGCACGGCGGCGGCGCCTTCGCCCGCGCGGGCCACCGTCACGTGCAGCCCGTTGCCGAACAGCGCGGCTTCCTGCACCGCTTCGACGCCTTCCAGGAGTTCCATCGCCTCGCTCGGGCGTTCGCACTGCACGTCCAGCACGTCTTCCGCCATCGTCTCCCGTTTCAGCGATTCGGGCGTGCCCATGGCCACCAATTCACCCCGGTAAATCAGGCCGATGCGGTCGCAGTATTCGGCTTCGTCCATGTAATGGGTGGTTACAAACACCGTGACGCCCCCGCCCGACAGCTCGTAAATGAGGTCCCAGAACTGGCGCCGGCTGATCGGATCCACTCCCGAAGTCGGCTCGTCGAGAAAGATGACCGGGGGCTCGTGCAACATCGCGCACCCCAGCGAGAGCCGTTGTTTCCACCCGCCCGACAGCAGGCCGGTGCGCATGCCGCGGTGCTCGCGCAATCCGGCCATCTCGAGCGCCCAGGCTTTCCGCGCCTCTTTTTTCGCCGCGGGTATCCGGTAGATCCCGCTGTAGAAATCGATGTTTTCCTCAACGGTGAGATCTTCATACAGCGAGAACTTCTGGCTCATGTACCCGATGTGCGCCTTAATCTCCTCGGCCTGGGTGCGCACGTCAAAGCCCGCCACCCGCCCTTCCCCGTCGGTCGGGGCGAGGATACCGCACAGCATGCGTATGGTGGTCGACTTGCCGGCGCCGTTCGGCCCCAGAAATCCGAAAATCTCGCCGCGGGCCACGTC
>JAAYAQ010000126.1 GCA_012719295.1 Candidatus Hydrogenedentota bacterium
CGCTTCTACAGGCTTCGGCTAATCCGCGTGAAACGCAGTTGAAACATGCCCGTTTCCCGGGAACTGCGGGCGAATGGAGACCCAGAGCCGCGCCACCGGCGTCGCTTCAGGCCTTTCTTCGTTCGTCGCTGGCCGTGCTCGTTTTCATCGTGTACGGATGGCTTGCGATCGCCGGGCGCCAGATCGGCATTGCACTACCCGGGAATGCCTGCGAGGCCCCTGCATCCCATTCTGATGGCTCCCGGGCGAGCCGGTTGGCTCTTGACCCGCTTCCCCGTTTCTTGAACGGCGCTCCTGTCCCTGGGGGGCATTCCGGCGGTTTTCATCTGCGCATATCGGCGTGCATCGGTGGAGGCCCTCTTTGCGCCGCAGGGGAGGTCTGTTTCAGAGAATTTGCGTTGATTCGGCACAAGCAAGTATAGTTGCGCGTTCCGTTTCGAGTTCGGATGCCCGAATTCGAGAAATTACCCTGATTGAACACTTTGCGGGAGCACGTTGTGATAGCCATCGTCGATTACAGGGCAGGCAATCTGACCAGCGTCCGGCTGGCACTGGAGCACCTGGGGTTGCCAGCACACGTCACGCGGGAGCCGCGGGAAATCGCTGCCGCCGAGCGGGTAATATTCCCCGGCGTGGGGGCGGCCGGGTCCGCGATGAAAAACCTGGCCGAACTCGGCCTGAGCGAAGTTCTCCGCGGCGTCGTCGAGCGCGGCACGCCGTTTCTGGGTATTTGTCTCGGCACCCAGGTCATTTTCGAGCATTCCGAGGAAGACGGGGGCGTGGACTGCCTTTCGATCGTCCCGGGCAGGGTCCGCAAATTCACGCCATCGGACCCGCTCTGCAAAATCCCCCAGATGGGCTGGAACACCATCGATCTGCGCGGGACGCACCCGCTTTTCGAGGGCATCGAGAACGAAAGCGAGTTCTATTTCGTGCACAGCTACTACCCGGTACCCTCGGATCTCTCCTACATTTTCGCGGAGACCGAATATGCGGGGGCCCGGTTCGCCAGCGTGATCGCAAAGGGCAATCTCGCGGCCACGCAGTTTCATCCCGAACGCTCCGGCCGGCTCGGACTTCGGCTTCTGGAAAACTTCAGTAAGTGGGACGGCTCATGCTGACAAAACGCATCATCCCGTGTCTCGACATCCGCAACCGCAAGGTCACCAAGGGCGTCAGGTTTCAGAACAACGTCGATCTGGGCGATCCCGTCGAACTGGCGGTCGCGTACAGTGAAGGCGGCGCCGACGAACTGGTGTTTTACGACATCACCGCGTCCGCCGAGGAGCGTCCTATCGACATCGACATGGTCCGCGAGATCGGCAAAGTCATCCACATCCCGTTTGCCGTGGGCGGCGGGCTCCATTCGATCCGCGACATGTATGCCGTGCTCGATGCCGGCGCCGAGAAGGTCTCGGTCAATTCCCTGGCCGTGAAGAATCCGCCCATCATCGCCGAGATGGCCCGTGCCCTCGGACGCCAGAACATCGTCGTGGGCATGGATCCCGTGCGCACCGAAGACCTCCGGACCTGCCCCAGCGGGTACGAGATCACCGTCCGCGGGTTCCGCGAACGCACCGGCATGGACGCGCTCGAATGGGCCAAACGTGCCGAAGAGCTTGGCGCGGGGGAGATCGTGGTCAATTCCGTCGATGCCGACGGCACCCGCGCGGGGTACGAGCTGGAATTGACCCGCTTGATCGCCACCAACACCAGCATTCCCACGGTCGCCTCGGGCGGCGCAGGCGCCTGCCAGCACATCGTCGATGCCTTCACCCGAGCCCATGCCGACGCGGCTATCGTCGCGAGCATGGTGCATACCGGCGAATTCACGATCGCCCAGATCAAGGACGCCCTGCTCCAGGCGGGCATTCCCGTGCGCAGAAGGTGGTAGTCCCGGACGCCGCCCGGCCGTCTTCCGGCCAGGAAAACGGTTGACCTTTTCGCCCCTCCTTGGCATCATGACGTTGCATGGGTGACTGTAGTGCGTGTATTGGTGTCATCCCAAAGGGCTGCACACAATGCGGAGGCATTCAATCTGGGGGGGCTAATCCATGGGCATGCGTTTCTTGTCTTTACCGGGGGCCATCTTGGCAGGTGTCCTGCTCGCCACAGTGCTGACGGGCTGTCCTGAAGCCCCGGACACCTTACTGGCACTCCTCGTCACACCCAAATCGCTTGATTTCGGCGCCACCGAAACGACCTTGCCCCTGAACGTGAGCAAGAACTACACGAGCAGACCCCTCGGGCAGTTCCGGGCGGCGAGCAGCGTCTCCTGGCTGACGGTAACGCCGTCGACGGGGACGAGTTCGGGGCCCGACGACCCCGCCGTCATTGAGGTTCGCGTGAACCGCGAACTCATGAACGCGGGGGAGAGTCTTGGCAGCGTGATCATCACGGCCGAGGGGGCCGCCCAGGTCACCATCCCGGTGAAGGCCTTCCGGCGGGTGGGGGCCGCGTTCTCCGTCAGCAGCAACGATGTGTACGTGGGCGATGAACTGCATTTCACGGACCTGTCGCAGGCGGTGGGCGGCGCTCCGGCAATCAATAGCTGGTCGTGGGACTTCGGCGACGGCGCCACGGCCACCGGCCAGAACCCCACCCACATCTACTCCGCGGCGGGCTCCTATACGGTCATGCTCACGGTATCGAACGGGGAGGAGACCGCGGTACTGACCCGGCAGAACTACGTGACCGTCCGCGCACGAGTAGCGCCGACCGCCGATTTCCTGGCGGATAGTGTGGAGACCTACCCGGGCGCCAGCATCCAGTTTACGAGCATCTCCGACGAGGGCACGAGCCCCATCACCAGCTACGCGTGGGACTTCGGCGACGGCGGCCTCGGCACGGGTGAGAGCCCTCGCCACGCCTACGCGGGCGTGGGCACCTACACGGTCGCGCTGACGGTGACGACCGCCCATGGACAAGACACCCGGACCCGGCAGAATTACATTACCGTGTTGCCCTATGGTCCCGAGGCGGCGTTCAGCTCGGATGTTCAGCAGGCCGTGCTGGCCGCTTCGGGCGCGCAGGTGTCGTTTACGGACGAATCCGAACCCGGCTCGTTCCCCATCACCGACTGGTTCTGGGAGTTCGGAGACGGCGAAACCAGCACCGAGCCCGACCCGGTGCACGCCTACCAGCAGACCGGCTTCTACACGGTTTCCCTGACCGTCACGGCGGAGAATGGGCAGATGGACACCGCCACGGCCGTCAACTACATTGAAGTCGTCGAGAACACCATCACCGCGGATTTCACGGTGGAAAACCGCAACGCGGAGATCGATCAGGACGTGCAGTTTACAGACGCGTCGGCGCCGGGGCCTTCCCCGATCATCCAATGGTCGTGGGAGTTTGGCGACGGCGAGACCAGTCCCGAGCAGCATCCGTTGCACGTGTACCGCGACGCGGGCACCTATACCGTATCACTCACCGTCACCAACGCCTATGGTTTTGACGAGGAGGTCAAGGCCGATTACATCACCGTGCGGCCGCTCTCGACGCTTAAACGCTACATCCGCGACGCCGGTCCGCCGCTCTACACCGTGCACAGCACCCAGCCCCTGCCGTATGACGGCAAACTCTATAGCGTGCACATCCTCGACCTCAATTCCCAGACGTTCCGGGCGGGAGAAGTCGAACCGGCCGAGTGGCATCACTGGATGGTGGTGATCGCGCCGTCGGCGCTCGCGACCGACACCGCGCTTCTGATCATTTCCGGCGGTTCTAACTCCGTGGCGCCGAACTTCGATCCCTTCGACTTGTCGGGGGATGAGGCGATCGCGCTGGAGTTTGTCGCGCGGACAGGCGCCGCGGCCGTTCTGCTGCCCACCGTGCCGAATCAGCCGCTCGAGTTTCTCGGCGACGGCGTCGGACGCAAAGAGGACGACGCCATCGCCTACACGTACGATCAGTACCTGGACGGCGGCGACGAATACTGGCCCCTGCTGCTGCCCATGGCCAAGAGCGCGGTCTCCGCGATGGATGTTGTGCAGCAGTATGGCGCAACCCTGGGCTTCGACATTCAGGACTTCGTGATCACCGGCGCCTCCAAACGCGGCTGGACCACCTGGCTGACCGCGGCCGCGGACGAACGCGTGCGGGCCATCGCGCCGCTCGTGATCGATGTGCTGGACATGCAGACCCAAATGGACTACCACCGCCAGGCCTACGATGGCTATTCCGCCGCGGTGCAGGACTACGTCGACTTCGACATCTTCGACCGGTTCGGCACGGAACGGGGGCAGGAGCTCTTGAAGATCGTCGACCCCTATTCTTATCTCTGGGCCCTGGACATGCCGAAGCTGATCGTCAACTCGACCGGAGACCAGTTCTTCCTGCCGGATTCCGCGCAGTTCTATGTGCATGACCTGCCTGGCGAGAACCGGCTGCGCTACATGCCGAATACCGATCACGGCATCGAACAGGGCTCTTCGCTCGAGGAACTGGGCGCGAGCCTCATCAGCTTCTTCACCTACGTGGCCAACGACTATCCGTTGCCGTCGTTCACCTGGGAAGTCACCCGCGACAACGAGATCCAGGTGCGTACCGAGAGCACGTCCGTGCCGATCAGTGTGCGGCTCTGGAGCGCCACCGTCAGCGGGCCGATGCGCGACTTCCGGTACGCCAGCGTCGGCGCCGTCTGGTCGTCCCAGGTTCTGGACGACCCCGACGGGGACGGCATCTACCTCGCCAGCGTGCCGACCCCCACCGCGGCGGACACGTGGACCGGCTTCTTCGTAGACCTCACGTTCATGGACCGCGGCCTTGCTCAGACCTATAGCACCGAACTGCGCGTTACGCCCGACACGATGCCGTTCGGGCCGCCCGTCTTGCGAGTTGACAAAGACGCGGCCGGCGCCAACGACGGCAGCTCGTGGAGCAACGCCTTTACGAGTATCCAGGCGGCCATCGCGGCCGCTGCCGGCGCGGGCATCCACGAGATCTGGGTGGCCGAAGGCGTCTACGAGGAGGCCATCACGCTGGAGAGCGATCTCGCGTTGTATGGCGGGTTCGGGGGGACCGAGCACGCCCTGTTCGACCGGGATTTCAACGCCCATCCGGCGATCATCGACGGCAGCGCCGCGGCGGGCGGCCAGCCCGCGAAACATGTCGTCACGATCGAGCAGAAGACCAACGTCCGCCTGGACGGGTTTGCCATCACGGGCGGCGACGCGTCCGGCGTGGTGCCGAACGACTGGCCCGCGACCGCGGGCGGCGGCATCTACTGTTCACGGCTCGACGAGACCGCCGTGATTGCCAACTGCCGCGTGTACGGCAACAGCGCCGACGACAGCGGCGGCGGCATTGCCTGCGTGGGGTATCGCGGGGGGGGCTCCCTGTTCGAATGCAACCCCGTCATCGAAAATTGCATCGTCACCGGCAACTACGGCGGGCTCGGGGCCGGCGGCATCCTGTGCATCGTCGGCGCCAGCCCCGCCATCGTCAATACCATCGTGGCCGAAAACGGGTGCACGGGCGTTGCGGATGAGGCGGGCGGCGGCGGCATCGGCTGCGCGGACGCCTCCTCGCCCACCATCGCCGACTGCGTCGTCGCACGTAACACGACCGCGACGCAGGCGGGCGGCATGGGCGCCGGTTCGCCGGTCTGGGGCGGGGACTGCGACCCCGTATGCGTCAACACCATCTTTTTCGAGAACGGCGACGTGGCCGTCTATGAAGGCATGGCCGATTCGGACGTTACGCTGAAGAACTGCCTGTTCTTTGGCAACGCCGCCGGCGATGTATGGGATGAAGACAGCACGCTCTATACAGGCGCGGTGCAGATCAACACCCATGTCGCCGGAGCGAGCCATTGCGTCTCCGGCGATCCCAAATTCGTCGATGCGGACAGCGGCGACTATCGCGTCGAGGCCGATTCGCCGGCCGTTGATGCCGGGACGCCCGACGGCGCGCCTGACACGGCTATCGACGGCGTCCCGCGTCCGCAGGGAAGCGCCGACGACATCGGGCCCTACGAACAATAGAGGCCGGTCCGTGCACGTATGATTCGGCGCGCCCGGCGAGACCGCCCGTATGCGAGAGGAATTGTCAATGAACCGCATGAGACGTCGCGATTTCCTGACAACTACCGCCGGCCTTCTGGCGGCGGCGACCGTACTGCCCGAGGCCGTGCCGGCCGCTGAGACGCCATTGACCGCCACCACCGTGCGTACGCTGGGCAAGACCGGGCTCAAGTGCACGCTCCTCGGCATCGGTACGGGCACCCGGGGACAGGGTCCCGGCATTACCGACCAGACGCAGCTCCCGGAAGGCGAGCTCGTCAAGCTCCTGGAGTATGCCTACGAGCGCGGCATCACCTTCTTTGATCTCGCCGACCGCTACGGCTCCCACCCCTTCATGAACCAGGCGCTCAAGAACTCGATCCCCCGCGAGAAGGTCATGCTCCTCACCAAGGTCTGGGAACGCGAGCCGGAGACCGTCCGCGCCGATATTGAACGGTTCCGGAAAGAGATCGGGACCGAGGTTCTCGACGTGGTTCTTATGCACTGCCTGCGCGGCGGGGAAGACAACTGGCCCGACCAGTACAAGGCCACGCGCGACGTGCTTTCCGAAGCCAAGGCCCGGGGGCAGATCCGCGCCCTCGGCGTGTCGTGCCACACCTGTGCATCCCTGAAACAGGTTCCCGTGACGGATTGGGCCGATGTGGTGCTGGTCCGCATCAACCCGTTCAACAGCCACATGGACGGGCCCGTCGAGGAGGTGGTGCCCGTCATTCAGGCCATCCATGACGCGGGCAAAGGCGTGCTTGGCATGAAGATCCTCGGCGAGGGCGACCCCAACGTCGTCGCGAAGATGTCCGATTCCCTCGAATTCGTTTTGGGCCTCGGCACGGTTGACGCGATGACGATCGGATTCATGAACCGCGGCGAACTCGACGGCATGGTCGAGTGCATCAACGCCGCCGGCGCCCGGGCGCTCGCCGCCGTGCCGGCGTGAGGCCGTCCCGGGCCGTTCGCGGCGGTGTCCACCGGGCGAGGATGCACCGCCGTTTTTGACGCACTTCTGACAGGCTGTTACACTTCCCGCGCGCCGGGCCGTCCGCGCTGCGTCGGGTTTTCCTGCGGATGGCAGGAAAGGAGCCATTCGTTGCGGGCGGTCATTCAACGCGTATCCGAGGCCTCCGTCACCGTGGACGGCCGCGTGGTCGGGCGAATCGGCACAGGACTGCTCGTGCTCCTGGGCGTGGGTCAGGATGACACCGCGGACGATGCGCGTATTCTGGCGGACAAGGTCGTGGGGCTGCGCTGTTTCGCGGATGCCGAAAGCAAATTCAACCTCTCGGTCGTCGACGTGGGCGGGGCGGTCCTCGCCATTTCGCAGTTCACGCTGTTTGGCGATTGCCGGAAGGGGCGCCGCCCCTCGTTCTCGGACGCGGCGCGCCCCGAACCCGCGACCCAACTTTACGAAGCGGTCGTTCAACATCTCCGAAGCGCGGGACTCCCGGTCGAGACCGGCGAATTCGGCGCCCATATGAGCGTGCACCTGGTGAACGACGGTCCGGTGACGCTCTTGCTCGATACGAAGAAGGCATTCTGACGCCGCCTGCGCTGGAGGAGATCACGTGCGCATCGCCCTGGCAGGAACGGGACCGCTCGGAGTCACGCTGCTGAGCGCCATGCTCGATTCGCCGCACGAGGTGGTGGCGTTGCTGCGCAACGGGCGCGTGGCGACGGCGGTTGGCAAGCGGCTGTTGCCGCCGCTGGCCGCGGTGTTCGCCCCGCAGACCAGCGTGCTGGGCCTCGCGCGCCGGGCCAAGCTTCCCGTCTTCTATATCGATCGGATGGACGAATCGGAACTCGCGCCCCTGCGGCGCCTCGAACCCGATCTGCTTCTTGTGGGGGGATTTGGCATCGTCTTGAAGCGCCCCCTGCTCGAACTGCCGCCCCGGGGCTGCGTGAACTGCCATTCGTCGCTCCTGCCGAAACACCGCGGCCCCAATCCATTCACGGCCGCCATTCTTGCCGGGGAGACCGAGTCCGGCGTGACGTTTCATGAAATGACCGAAGGCATTGATGCGGGCGCCATCCTTCTGCAGCATGCGTTTCCCATCGACGAAAACGATACCGGCGGCTCGGTCTACCGGAAGTCCTGTATAACGGCCGGGGCGCTGGTGC
>JAAYAQ010000127.1 GCA_012719295.1 Candidatus Hydrogenedentota bacterium
CCCGTTCTTGTCTGGTGTGGGACCGGCGCCCCGTCGGTCATCCGAACGGGGACACGTAGTCACGCCGCGTGCAAACTCAGTCCCGAAGGGACGAAAGAAAATAGCCCCGGGTTTCAACCCGGGGATTGACGTCGCGCCCAGATCGAGTCCCGTAGGGACGACAGAGTCCGTACCATTTCGCAGATGCATCCGGGTTCACATTCGATCCCGTGCCGTTTGAGAAACGTCAACAATTCCTCTTTCACCGTTTTGTGATGATGGTACGCAGTCTGGCCGTTCATCTATCGGACGGCATCTTCGACTCTGCCGTCCCTATGGGACTTGGGGCCTTTGGGTTGCGTGGACCCCGGGTTGAAACCCGGGGCTATTTTCTTTCGTCCCTGACGGGACTTACTCTGGGCGCGCCGCTGATCTCCGAGCTAAACCCGGGGCTATTCTCGGTCACCCTTTCGGGGCTGCAAGAATGGGGGCACAATGTCGCCGCATTCGGGATTGCCCATCCACTTCCCCATGTAGGGGCAGCCCCCCGTGGCTGCCCATCCGGTCCGAACGGGGACACGCAGCCGCGCCGGGGTGGCGCTTGGAACATGTCCCCGTTCACGGCCGGGGGCTTGTCTAGAGCACCCCGATGAATTTGAGGTTGGCTTTGGGGAAGGCGTGGCGCCCAAACTGCGCCCGCGGAACCCACTTCAACTCGGAATGCGCCACGGGCCGCGGCGTGCCGGATTCCATGGTGCAGCGATACACGTTGAGCGTGACTTTGAAATGCGAATAGGCGTGGTTGACCACTGCCGCCAGCCCGCCCACGCGGATCTCGACGCCAAGTTCCTCGCGGATCTCGCGTTTGAGGGCCTGATCGTGAGCTTCCCCGGCCTGCACTTTGCCGCCGGGAAATTCCCACAACCCGCCGAGCAATCCGGATGGCGGCCGTTTCCCCAGGAGGAAGCGCCCGTTTTTCTCGATGGCTGCCACGACGATCTCATAGTGCGGCGTGGCGGGTTTCTTCCCTTTGACGGGACGTTTCGCCTGGGTCCCGCGGGCGGCCGCCTGACATGCCGCCTGCAACGGGCACGCCGGGCAGGAGGGCGCTTTCGGTGTGCACACGGTGGCGCCGAGTTCCATCATGGCCTGGTTGAAATCGCCGGGCCGGCGCGGCGGCACGAGCGCTCCGGCGAGCGCCCAGAGCCGGCCTTCGGTCGCGGCCTGGCCGATGGGAGCGGCGATGTCGAACAAGCGCGCGAGCACCCGTTTGACGTTCCCGTCGAGCACCGGCACGGCCTCGTTGTACGCAATGCTGGCAATGGCCCCCGCGGTATACCGGCCGATGCCCGGCAGGGCCTGCCACTCCTCCGCCGTCTCGGGAAACTGCCCGCCGCGTTCGGAGGCGACCAGCCGCGCGGCCCGGTGCAGGTTGCGCGCCCGGGCGTAATAGCCCAACCCCTCCCATAGTTTCAGGACGGCGTCCTCCGGAGCGCGAGCCAGTGCCTCGACGGTCGGAAAGGCGGCCAGGAACCGCTTAAAATAGGGCGTGCCCTGGTCAATGCGCGTCTGCTGCAGCAGGATCTCCGCGACCCATACGGCGTAGGGGTCGCGGGTGCGGCGCCACGGCAGATCGCGGGCGTTGCGTGCGTACCACGCCAGCAGCGCGCGGCGAACGTGCTGTACGGTGCGTTTATCGATCGGCTCCTGCATCGATGGGGTGTATCCGCGGCCGGCCGTCGCTATTTCAGCACCGTCGCGTAGGCGTTTCGCACCTCGGCGAGCACATCGGCGCGGCCAGCCCAGGGTTTGTAGACGAGACGCATGCGCAGCCCGTATTCCTGGCCCGCCGTGACGCCGGGGACGATGAGCTGGAAATCCCAGGCCGGGTTGGTGTCGTCGCCGGCCGGGGTGGCGCCGCCGCCCGACGGGGAATGCGAGAAACGGACCACGGGGCCCCGTTCGAAGATGAATATCAGGACGTGATCGTGAAACAGGCCGTAGTAAAACGGTTCGGCGTAACGCAGCGGGGAGAAATCCTCGAACAGCGAGCCCTCCCCCTCGCCAAATTCGGCCGAGAAGGTATCGGTTTCGTGGACGACGGTGCTGGCGTGGCCGTGCACCTGCGTACAGTACTGCACCCACCGGGGCTGCTCGAGTGAAGACCCGGCTTGCAGGAAATATATGCTCTTGTCGGCGGGGGCATTGATGTAGGACGCCCAGAACACGCCCATGAACCCACCAACAAACCCGTCTTTGCGGGGGATGCACCGGTAGGTCATGTCGATGTAGTGCGGCGCGGAGACGGTGAACCGGGTCCAGCTCTCGACGCCATAGAAGGGGGTGGCGGCCTGGTACAGCTCGACGGCATTGTCGCCGGCGCGGCGCAGCGCCATGGGGACATGCCGGGGTTCGAAGAAGACGGTGTCATCCTCGTGGCGAGCGCGGGCGTCGAAGTAGTGTTCGAGGTTCAGGCCGGCATACGCCGGAACAAACGGCGATTCGGCGAGGGCGGGCGTGGCGAGCGCGAACACCCCGTTGTACCGTTTCCGGTGATGGCTGCCCATCGGTTCGTTGTCGCCAATCACGCCCGTGAGCGCGTCGGCGCTCACTTCGGCCCAATGCGCGGGGTCCGTCACGCGCGTGCCCTCCGGTTGCGCGGCGGCCATCGCGACGGCCGCGGCGATGATCACACTCGCCGTCATGGTTGTTTCTCCTGGTTCGGTTCGGTCAAACGCCGGCGTGTCTACCAACCGGAGTCGCCGGGGAAGCAATTCACGTACGGGGTACTCTGCCGCGGTTCGGCCATCATGCCGGCCACCGTGTAGCGCCAGTGCTGGTAATGGGCGGTTTCCTTGTGCCGCGCGGGATCCGCCTCGGTGCGGTAGGCCTCGACCAGCACAAAATGAGTGGGGTGGTCCCGCTGCTGGAGCACGTCGAACCGCGCAATCCCCGGTTCCTGGACGCTCTGACGCGCGTTCTCGATCGAGGCCCCCCGGAACGCCTCGACGTACTCGGGTTTCACATGTACATGAACATGAACGACGAACATGGCATCGTCCTCCTGTGTCCGGTCAGGCGGTCGGTTCGTATTCGAGCGGATCGGGGACGCCGGCTTCGCGGAACGCGTTCAACCGCTCGACGCAGGTCGGACATGTGCCGCAGGCTGTTCCGCCGCCCCGGTAGCAGCTCCACGTGTGCGCGTAATCAACGCCCAGTTCGAGGCCGAGCCGGAGCGATTCCGCCTTGCGCATGGCCGCAAACGGCGCATGGACCACGACGGGCGTGCGCCGGTTCAGCGCCAGCACCTGGTTCAGCCGTTCGACGAACTCCGCCGTGCAGTCCCAGTAGCCGTATTCGTCCTGCGCCTGGGCGCCGTAATACACGTCCGCGATGCCGCGGGCTTCCGCGTAAGCCGCCGCCATCGCCAGCAGGATCATGTTGCGGTTGGGGACGTACGTCGGCGGCTGCTGCCGGTCGGATTCGGCAACGCGGGCGAGATCGGGCACGTCAGCGCCGCCGCGGACCAGGGCGGTCCCGTGCTTCACCAGGTCGCCCAGGAACGCCACGTCGAGCACGCGATGGTGTTCGGCGCCCGCCGCAAGGGCCTGCCACGCGGCGCACTCGAGTTCGCGCACATGCCGCTGGCCATAATCGCAGGACACCGCATGGACCGGCCGGCGCCCCAGGGTTTTCGCGACATGATGCAACAGGGCCGACGAGTCCATGCCCCCGCTCAGCAGGACAACGGCCGGATTCTCTAACGCGGTCATGGGAGTACAAAGCCCTCTGTTTATGCGTTCCTGCGCCTGCAAGCATGGTACGGGAACCCCGCCGGGGCGGTCAATGCCGGGCGCCGCGGTTGCCTGACGGGCGCGCACGCCCCTATAATCACCTTCCCTGCGGACACGGAAAGAAAGGAATCGGCATCATGGGGAGTTCCGGAAAGCCCCGGGCCGTTATCACCGGCATCACCGGCCAGGACGGCTCGTATCTGGCGGAGTTTCTGCTCGAACAAGGCTACGAGGTATTTGGCGTCATCCGGCGTTCCAGCACCGAGAAGTTCGAGCGCATCAAGCATTTCCAGGATCGCATCACGCTGATGCACGCGGATTTGACCGATCAGGGGTCGATGATTGACGTCATCACCGAAGCGCGGCCCCGCGAGGTCTACAACCTGGCGGCCCAGTCCTTCGTGCCGACGTCATGGAAACAGCCCATGCTGACGGGACAGGTCACCGCCCTGGGCGTGACCTGCGTGCTCGAAGCCATCCGCGTGGTCGACAAATCGATCCGGTTCTACCAGGCGTCGTCGAGCGAGATGTTCGGCAACGCCCAGGAAACGCCCCAGCGCGAATCGACGCCGTTCTACCCGCGCAGCCCTTACGGCGTGGCAAAGGTGTACGGCCACTGGATCACCGTCAACTACCGCGAAAGCTACGGCATGTTCGCCGTCTCGGGCATTCTGTTCAACCACGAATCGCCGCGCCGGGGCCTCGAATTCGTCACGCGGAAGATCTCGCTCGGCGCGGCCCGCATCAAGCTGGGCCTCGATACCGAGGTGCGGCTCGGCAACCTCGACGCCAAACGCGACTGGGGATACGCGGGCGACTACGTTCGCGCAATGTGGCTCATGATGCAGCAGGAATCCCCCGAGGACTACGTCGTATCGAGCGGCGAAACCCATTCGGTGCGCGAGGCGTGCGAAGCGGCCTTTTCCCACGCGGGCCTCAACTGGGAGGACCATGTGACGGTCGACCCGAAATTCTACCGGCCCGCCGAGGTGCATCTGCTGCTCGGCGACAGCACCAAGGCGCGGACCCGGCTCAGCTGGAAACCCGAGGTCTCGTTCCGGGATCTGATGGGCATGATGGTCGACGCCGACATCGAGCGGCTTCAACGCGAAAACCAGCACGGCACGGTATGACCATGCGGGCGCTAGTCACCGGAGCGGACGGTTTCGTGGGCGGCGTATTGTGCCGCCATCTCGCTCGAGCCGGATGGGAGGTGCGCGCGGGCGTGATGCGCGACGCGCAGGAACCGGCACACGAGTTTCAGTGCGACATCACCTGCGCGGACCGGGTGGACGCGCTCGTGGCGTGGGCCGGGCCGGTCGACGTCGTGTTCCATCTGGCGGCCGTTACCTTCGTGCCGGAGTCCATCCAGGATCCGCGGCGGGCCATGCGCGTGAACGTCGAGGGCACCATGAACCTCCTGCAGGCCTGCCGCGCGCGGCGGCCCGAGAGCCGGTTCATGTATGTCAGCACGTCGGAAGTGTACGGGCCGCCGCTGGAGCTGCCCATTCGCGAAGAGCATCCGCTCAATCCGAAGAATCCATATGCCATTGCGAAAGCCGCCGCGGACAGCTATTGCGCGTATGTGTGTGAAAGCACGGGGTATGACATCGTGCGTCTCCGGCCGTTCAACCATTCGGGACCGGGCCAGTCCGACCTGTTTGTGCTGTCGAGTTTCGCGCGGCAACTTGCCCGGGCCGAGGCGGGCGCCGCCGAACCCGTGCTGCGCGTCGGGAGCCTCGAGGCGCGGCGCGATTTTCTCCACGTGGACGACGTGGTGCGCGCGTATGAGCTTGCGGCCCGGAAAGGCGGCTCGGGAGAGGTCTACAACATCGCGTCAGGACGAGCGGTCCTGATCCGCGACGCCCTGGACACGCTGCTGCGCATGGCGCGGGTGAAGGTGGCGGTCGAACCCGCGCCCGACCGGCTGCGTCCGGTCGAAGTGCTCGAGGTGGCCGGTTCCAGTGAACGTCTGACCGCCGCGACCGGATGGACACCGCAACATCCGCTGGAGGACCTGCTCGCGGACATCCTCAGTTTCTGGCGGGTGCAGGAAGGCGTTTCCGCGCCGTAATCCGGGAAGGAGAACCATCGGATGGGATTTCTCGACACGTTTCGCAGCCCGGCCATGGTGCACGCGCTGGTCGTGCACGCGCCCATTTCGCTTGCGTTTCTGGGGCTGCCGCTGGTACTCCTGGCGGCGGCCCTGAAAGAACGGGGCGCGGGAATACGGTGGCTGGCTGTCGCGGCTTACCTGGGCCTCGTCATCGCCGCCGTGCTCACGCTGCAGACGGGTGAAGAGGCCCGGAGCGCCCTCCCGAACGCGCCCGGCGTGATTGACGAAGCGGTCTGGAACCTCGTGCACAACCACGAGGGCATGGCCGGCAAGGTCTGGATCTTCGCCTTGGTCACCGCCCTTCTGACGGCATGCACCGCCGCGCAGAGCCCCCGTATGCGCGTCACCGCGGGCACGCTGGCCGTGCTGGCGGCGCTCGCTACCGCGGGGTGGATCGGGTTGACCGGCCATTACGGCGGCACGCTGGTCTATGTGCACGGTCTCGGTACGCCCGCCCTGCAATACAAGCAGCAGCTCATCGCCCAGGGGCAGACGCCTGCCGCGACAACCCCGGCAACGCCCGCGGTTCCCGCGCCCGTCGAGACGGCGCCCGCACCCGCGCCGCCGGACCCCGCCGGGCCGGCCGCCGCGGTCCTCCCGCCGGCGGTGGTGGAAACCGAGTCCGCGGTGCCGCCCGCCCCCGTGCGCGAGGTGAGCTATGCCCAGGAGGTGATCCCGATTCTCCGGGAGCACTGTTACGGATGCCACGGTAAAGCGAGCGGTCTGAATCTCGAGACCATCGATGCGATGCTCGTCGGCGGCAAGAAAACCGGACCGTCGGTGCGTGCGGGCCAGCCCGGGAAGAGCCCGCTGATCCAATACGTGACCGGAGAGCTCCAACCCCGCATGCCCCAGGGTGGCGAGCCCTTGTCCGAGAACGACATCACCATCCTGAGCAACTGGATCGCCACGGGCATGAAAGATGATTCGCCCGGCTGAGCGTTCTGGAGGCAATACAGCGGCTCGCGGCCCGGCTCAGGAGTGTTTTCGGGGCCGGCGGCGTTGCCATGCGCGGCCGAGGGTGAGCCCGTGCGTGAGCAGGGGGTCCCGGGTGAGCCCCCGGGCCCGCATCTTCTCCGCCACCCATTCCTCGATCAGG
>JAAYAQ010000568.1 GCA_012719295.1 Candidatus Hydrogenedentota bacterium
GGGGGGGCGCGCTAGATTGGATCCCCGGAAACGGGCTCGCGAGCCCGCCGCGCGAACAGGACGACACCGCCCACCTGAATACAGGGCAGGGGGAACCGACAGATGAGCATCAAGGAACGCATCCAGGACGAGATGAAATCGGCCATGAAAAACCGCAACACGGAGCGCCTGGAGTGTCTGCGGATGCTGAAGGCGGCCGTGATGCTCAAGGAAAAAGAGACCGGCAAGGCCGTATCGGACGACGAGGCCATGGGCGCGCTGCGCTCGGAGATCCGGAAACGCCAGCAGAGCATCGAGATGTTCCGTCAACACGGCAAGGAGCCGGAAGCGGCCGCGGCGGAACGTGAAGTCGCCATCATCGAGGAGTTTCTGCCCCGCCAGCTCGGCGCCGAGGAACTCGAACGCCGGGTGCGCGCCTATCTTGCCGAGCATCCGGAGATCAACCATGCGGGCAAACTGACCGGCGCCATGAAACAGGAGCTCGGCGAGGCGGCCGACGGAAAACTCCTCAATGAGGTGTGCCGCAAGGTGCTGGGGGCCTGAGGCAAACCGCGGCACGGCGCGCCGCGAGTGGAGATGCCATGCGACGGACAGGGCGCGTGAGTGTGGTCATGATTGCGGCGGCGCTGGTGGTTGCGGCGGGTTGTGACCGGCCGAACGGCAACGCGCCGGTAGCCGGACCGGATGCCGTGACCCGCGGCGCGGCCTCCGAGACCCCGTTGGGCGGCGACGCCGTTGAACCGCAGGCTGCTGGCACGTTTGCACTGACCGTGCCGGGCCGGGGCGTACTCACTCTGGCGGCGCCCGCCGGCGTGACGGCAAGCCCGGCCGAATCGAGCGTACCGGGGGGCGCGTCGGCCCGGCTGGAAGGAACCGGCCCGGAACCGTACGTCATCACGCTGACCGTGGTGGGCGTGCCGGGCATGATGCCGGGATTCGGAACCGGCGCGTGGCTCGCGGAAGAACTCGACCGCTGGAAAAACGCCCTTCCGGCGCCGGGGCTGGCCGCGGACGCCGTTCCCGTGGAGTTTCAGCTCGACACCGTTCAGGGAGTGTACCTGAACCTGGAAGATCCCTCGCCCCAGCCGGGCCAGTATCCGTATTGCCTGCAGGGTTTTTTCAACGTGGACGGCTGCATCGTAGCGCTTCAAACGCTGCACCACGCCCCGCGCGCCTCCGCCGCGAACCGGTTCCTGGCCGTGCTCAAAGACGCCGATTGGCAGCCCGAAACCGCCGCGCCCGCCGAACCGGTTTCCTGAAACACCGTTGCCTCCGTTCCGCGCAGGCCCAGGGGCCGATGGGGATTCCGGCGCTCCTTGCGGGGCCGTTGCCGGTGATTGATCCGGGGACCGGGCTGGTTCAGAATGGCGCCGCGGGGAGTATCCAGTTGCGAATTACAGGAGCGCAGCCGCCATGAGCGCGACGAATCTGGTCGGGATCATTGCCTTGCCTGCCGTGCTGCTGGTGGGTTTGCTGATCACCCGCGTTGCCACGGTGATGCTGACATTCACGGGCCTTTCGCGTGACCTTGCGTGGTTCCAGGCGCGCTCGGCGTTTTCCTGCTGCGGGTTTACTACCCGCGAAGCCGAACGCATTGCCGAATATCCCGTGCGGCGGCGCATCATCATGTTTTTGATGCTCATGGGAAACGGCACCGTGGTTCTCGCCATCACGTCGCTGGTTCCATTCGTCATTCGTCTGAGCGAGGCGGAAACCGGCAGCCTGTTTTCCAGCCTGTTTATTTTCGGCGCGTCTCTCTTTCTATTGTGGGTTCTCGCCGCAAGCAAGTGGGTTGACCGCCGGCTCTTCCGGCTGATTGGCTGGGCGTTGCGCACCTTTACGCGACTTGACGTGCGCGACTATCACGGACTGCTCCACCTCTCCGAGGGGTTCACCGTCCTGGAAGTCCCCGTGAAAGCGGACCACTGGGCCACGGGCAGCAATCTCATGCAACTGCGCCTTGCCGACGAAGGCATCCAAGTGCTGGGCATTCAGCGCGTCAACGGCGCCTATGTTGGGACCCCCACGGGCGAGACCTATGTGCGCAGCGGCGATACGCTGCTCCTGTACGGCCGCGAAGACTTGCTGCAAGCGCTGGACCAGCGCCGGAAGGACGAGGCCGGGAATCTGGCCCATGTCGAGGCCTGCGCCAGCCAGCGGGCGCTGATCGAGGAACAGGCCCGCCGCGATCGCGGCGCCGTCCGGGACAGCGCCCCGTTCACCTGACCATTCTCTCCGGAACGAACTACGCCGCCGGACAGGCCGGCGGCGTACCCCTGATTTGCTGGTGCGTCTGGCGCTATTCGACGATAATGAACTTGTCCGTGCCCATGATCCGCGACGAACCGGTCTCAATGACCTGTTGCACGGTGACTTCGCCGAGTTCCAGGTTGTCGAGGGTCTTGAACTGGGCCACGCTCACCCAGGTGCCGTCTTCGCGCGTGAAGCTTTTGGTGCCGATCTCCGCGACGACCTGGCCGCCCTGCAACAGGCTGCGCGATTCGCGCACGGCCGTGCCGCCCGCGGGACTTCCGAGCAGGGCGTACTGAATCGACGCCTCGATCATGTCGCCCCGTCTGACCTGCGACGGCAGCACGCTGACGCTTTCGAGTTTGAGCATTTCGCCCTGCGCGGGCTGGTAGTCGTAGGCCTTGGCCGTTTCTTCGGGGGTCTTCGTGCGGCGCGCGCGAATGTCGCTCGCGATGGCGCCCGCGGCCGCGCCCACCACGCCGCCGATCAGCGCGCCCTCGCCCGCATGCCCGGACTGGTTTCCGATGATCGCGCCGGTTCCCGCACCCAGCGCGCCGCCGAGGGCCGCCCCGCGCGGCACGGTCTGGCAGCCGCACACCGCTATCGCAATCGCGAGCCCAAGCACCGCAATGATTGAAGTTGTCCGCTTCATCCTGTACATCCTTTCACCGGTTTACGGTATCGCTCCGACCGATCCATTATACGTGGAATCCAGACGCACGCCAAACAGTTGTATTTAATTTAAACCCTAGGGGTTGGTACCCCA
>JAAYAQ010000128.1 GCA_012719295.1 Candidatus Hydrogenedentota bacterium
CCAGTCCCTGTTCGCATCATCGTTCACGGTTATAACGTTTTCCCGGCCGGTAGAGTTAACACGCTCTGACGTTACGCCACAAAGAGGAAATCGCGCAACTCAGCATATCCTCGCGGTTTCAGCCAGGCGCGAATTTCCTCCCGCGCGCCCGGCGCGCCCACGGCAATAACGATGAATGTCGTCTGGGGAGCCGGCAGATCATCGGGAGCGATGACCGGCGTCCCATGGATCGCGCGGCCAATCTTGCGGGGATGAATGTCCACAACGGCTTCAGGCTGAAGGGGTTCCCACTCGCGGAGCCAGAGTTTGCCCACCTCGCCGGCGCCCCACTGGTGAAACCGTGTTCGCCCGCGAAGGTACGAACGCGCGAGATAGAAACGTTTCAACGCCCGGAACCGGGCCAGGGAATACCGTTCCGCGGTCATCGACAGACGGCCGGGCGACTCCCTCCACCGCAACAGGGGTTCGGGCACCACGCCGAAGCGGGCCCCGTCGAGGAACAGCCGCATGCACAGGTCGTAATCCTCCGCCCAGCCATGATCTTCGTAGCCTCCGGCGCGTTCGAATGCCTCGCGGCGCAGGAAGAATGCGGGGTGGGGGACGGGACATTCGATGAACAGCTCCCGCACGATGTCGTCGTGGCTCCGAAGCCCGTTGAGCCACTCCTCGTACCGCGCCCGGCCTTCGCCGATGCGCGCACCGAACATGCAGACGTGGGTCCCGCACAGGGCGGTATCGGGATGCTCTTCCATGTACGCGTACTGTTTCGCAAGACGTTCGGGCAGGGCGAGGTCGTCCGCGTCCATGCGTGCAATGAACGGCGCCCGGGCGAGGGCGCATCCCGTCTGCAGGGCCCGCACAATGCCCCCGTGGGCCTGCCGGACCAGGCGGAGCCGGGGATCCATCGCGGCCGCGGCCTCCGCAAGGCCGGGGGTGGCGTCGCGGGAGCCGTCATCCACGATGAGGAGTTCCCACTCGCGGAAGCTCTGGTTCCGGATGGATTCGATGGCGGCTTCCAGGGTTTCCGCCGCGTTGAAGCACGGCATTACCACGGAGATTTCCGGTGCTGGCGGGGTCATCGGTATGGGCATCACTCCGGTCTGTTGGTTCATTTCCCCAGGCTTCCGGCCATGCGACGTCTCCCCCGAAAACGCCCTTTGCGTTTCTGCCAAACGCTCAGATGGCGTTCGACCGGGGACACGCAGTCGCGCCGCGGACGGCGCTTTCGCGCAATGAGACGCGGTGCGGCTACGCCCAATTTTCCTGGGCCGTGTCGTACTGGTTCAGGAACGGGAAAATGCTGTCGACGACGAATCCCTGGGCCGCGCGGAAATTGTCCGCAACGAGGCCCAAACCGTCCCGCATCACGCGCTGCCGGGCGAAAACGCCCTTTACCTCGACATAGACCTCATGCTGGCTGTGCCGGAAGGACTCGATGACCACGTTGTAAGAACTGGGTTGTTCCGGGGTTTCGGGGAACACCAGCCGGAGGCCGCCGACCGCGATGGGGCGCCTGAAATACGGCCCGAGCCGGTCTTCCTGATGGCAGACATGGTCCAGCAGAAACCGCCGCGCGTCGTCATAGTGGGTCAGGGCGAACGTGGTCCGCAACGTTACCGTGTGCGCGGGGAGAAACGGGATATTCAGGGCGTCCATGGCCGGACCCGCAGCCCCTTCGAGCTTCGCGAGGAAGTCCGACAGCGGGATATCGACCCATTCCTCCGCCAGCATGAAGCGGTCCGGCAGAAAAAGAAACGTCGAGAGCGTTCTGGCCCCGCGCTTGGAGAAAAACCGGAACCGGCCCGGCAGACTGAAATCCGTGTTGTCGTACGCCGCCTCCCGTGTCTGCGACAGGTCAAAATAGAGCTTCTGGAGCACAGACACCTCGTGCTTGCACGGCAAATGCAACAGCTCCGCGGAGAAATGGATCGGTCTGTCTTCGGCTTGCATCGACACTCCCCTGTTTCAGGTCAGTATAGGCCGCTGGCCAGGACGGTGCAACCCGCTGCGATTAAAGATCTTCGAACCGGTTGCCGCTGCCGCGCGAAGGGCCGTCCGCCCTACTTCCTGATCAACCAGACCTCCGCGAGGTACGACCACTGCCGCCAGTTGAGGTGGTATTCGTCGATGTCCCCGAACGTGACGGCGATTTCCCCGTCGGCAATCAGTTCGGGGGGAATCGGGAACTCCTTGAATGCGCCCCGTTCCCGGGGATACACGGAGGGCACGAGGGCCACGTCATCCACGATCGGCCGCAACCCGCCGCTCCCTGTCGCGCGCAAAAGGTATTCCCCCTCGGGGTCGAGTCCGCGGTAAGCGAGTTTTTCGGGCCACCGCATCAGACAGAGCCACGACAGGCGCGCCCGGCTGAACCCGTCTTCGACCCAGGGGAAATGGGGGTTGCGCAATTCCACGAGGTCCGGTTCCACCCAGGGGCCCGGCGGCAGCGCCACGTGTTCCATCTCGGCCACGTTGCCGATATCGTCGTAATAGCTCCCGGGACCGGGCGATTCCCACGTGCGGATAACGTCCAGCCGCGCCAGCTTGTCTTCTTCGGTGGAAAATTCACGGATCGCCTGGAACTCGTCTTCGAGCCACCAGCGGTTGTTGAGCGGGCGGTCGACGTAGTCAAGGATCGCGCCCCGTTCACCGTTGCGCGCCTGGAACCGCGGCACGCTGGTCTGGTAGCCAATCGAATCGAACAGGGCGACGCACAGTTCCTCGAGCCGCTGCCGCCAGTCCATCTTGACCGGGTTGGTCTCGGCCTGTTTCAGGATGGCTTCGGCCTGTTCCATGGCGGCCCCGGCGCCCAGCACGGGGGCCTGCGCGAGGAGTTCATTGACCTCCGATTCGAGCCGGGTTTCATACAGGAGCCGGTGCCGGGTATACGCGTCGAAGTATGCACGCAGCAGGCACAACTGCCAGCGCCAGTTGCTGCCGAGCCGCGGCGATACGGCCTCCAGCGCCTGCCAGTGCATCAGCGTGGCGTCCACGGCCCCGTTGTCGGCAAGTTTTCCTTCCCAGTTCTTCTCGAGCGCGAGGATGCCGTCGGCGGCGCGTTCCGCGACGCCCGAGCCGAAGAACAGGTTGGCGTATTCGATGCAGGTCTGGCGCGGTTCGGTGGCGGGGTCCCAGCCCAGCCGGCTCCAGACCGCCTTGTTCACGTCGTCGTTGATGCCGTCCGAGTAGCTCAGAAACCCGTCGGTCCAGGGCGCGTACCAGCTGTGGACGTGCGTGTACCACGCCGGCTGCGGGTTGGGACATTCCCGGCCCAGGGTGAGCGCGAACGCCTGGTCCCACCAGTAGACCGGGTATTGGCAAATAAGGCTGTGGGTAATGTCGGGATAGTGACGCAGGCCGTACTGTTTTGGCAGCCGGCGGCGCGTCTCGGCCAGAGACGGGCTGGACGGTCCGTGCACCACCCCTCCCAGCCAGTCCGGCTGATGCGCGTCGAGCCAGGCAAAGAAGGCATCCACCTTGCCCGCCTCAAAACCCTGGAGCGAAATCCAGATCTTCGCGGCGGGATGGTGTTGCTGCAGACGTGCCGCCATGTCGGCCGCATACGGCAGCAGCAGGCCGGGCGGATTGTCGCCCGGATCGCCTCCCGGAATGAAGACGGCGCTCAGAAGCGGGCAGCTCCGGAAGAAATCGTCGAGCTCGGCCAGGGATTCGGCGCGCCGGTCCGCGTCGTTCAGCTCGAATCCCGCCGGGACCCACACCCAGTAATCGATGCCGTACCGCTGGCAGATCTGCGCCATGGCCACATTCATCTCTTCGCGCGGCACCCGGGCGTGCGGGCCGGGATCGTCCTGGCTGGGTATGTTCTCCACGCAATTCGCGCCGAACAGGACCAATTCTCGGATGTACTGGTCGTAGGTCGCCACGTCCCACGCGTCATAGGCATTCGCGGTGTTGCGGTAGCCGAGCTGGTGGCCCCGGATGGGGTAGGCCGGGGAGGTGCACACGTCGAGGTCGGCCGGAAACGATACCCGGCCTTCGCTCCACGTCATGCTGCGAAGAAACTGTCCCGCTGCGAACAACGCCCCGCGGGCATCGGCGCCGATGAGCCAGACCGTGGGCGCGGCGTCGCCCTGCCGCTCGACATACAGCCGGAACCCTTCCGGTCTCTGCTCGGGGAGGCAGTCACCAGGGCGTTTCGGGATCTCGCGCGGCCATTCCGGCGGGGCTCCAGCCACGGTGATCGCGATCACCGGCCCGGAATCCGGCCATGTGGCCGATTCCGCCCATTGAAGCCCGGTGCGTTTGGCCACCTCCTCAATCAGCACGGTCGCGGCCATCTGTTCCGCCGGCGGGCGCTCGCCGGACCGGACTACCACGGCCGCCCCGGACACATCGAGCCGCCCGGGTGCATCGGCAGTGTGCCCCGGGAATGCCGGCGCGGCCGTGAGTAACGCGGCCATCACAATGCCATACCAGGTGAGCCGACAATGGTTGCGCATGGCTGTTCCCCTTTCGTGTGCGTCATGTCGTGTAAGCAGCCTATCAGAGGCTGCGGAAAAAAACACCTCCGGCCATGCCGCACCGGTGCACGAGCCGCTTGCGGCGCCCTGTCCCGCCCGTCCGGGAGACACAGTACCGCGCGAGCGCCTGGGTCCAAAGGCCCCGCTGTCTGCCCGGCGCCACTTGACATTCCCACGGGACTGGCCTACAACGGGGAGACTTCCATCCGAATTCCGGGGGCATACACGGTGCGGCATGCGAAGCGGGCAGGGGCGGTGCTGCCGGGTCCTCGAGGCATGCCTGGGATCCCCCGGGACGGGCCGATGCTGCGGTTTGCGGCCCGTACGCGTGGGATAGGGGCACGACCGGCCGGGCGTGGTCTCACGTCCGAGCACGAGGAGGAAACGTATGTTCAACGGATTGTTCCACATTCCCCTGCCGAAGAATGAGCCGGCACTGAACTATGCGCCCGGAAGCAGGGAGCGGGCGGAACTGCAAGCGGTGCTGAAGGACATGCTGGCGAATCCCGTCGAGGTCCCCATTGTCATCGGGGGCAAGGAGATCAAGTCCGAAAAGCTGATCGAGATGCGCTGTCCGCACAACCGGTCCCAGTTGCTGGGCCATTACCACCAGGCCAACGCCCTGCACGCCAACCAGGCCATTGACGCCGCGAACGCGGCCAAGCGCGACTGGGCCCTGATGCCCTGGTCGGACCGCGCCACGGTGATGTTGAAGGCCGCGGAACTGCTGTCGGGCAAGTACCGGCAGATCCTGAACGCGGCCACGATGCTCTGCATGAGCAAGACGTGCTGGCAGGCCGAGATCGATTCCGCCTGCGAATTGATCGATTTCTGGCGGTTCAATCCCTATTTCATGACGCAGATCTATGACGACCAGCCCATGTCCAGTCACCAGGTGCTCAATTACATGGAACACCGCCCGCTGGAGGGGTTCGTGTTTGCCATCACCCCGTTCAACTTCACCTCCATCGCCGGCAACCTGCCCACCGCCCCGGCCCTCATGGGCAACGCGGTGGTCTGGAAACCCGCGTCGAGCGCCGTGTTGCCCGCGCACTACATCATGAAGATCCTCAAAGAGGCCGGGCTGCCGGACGGGGTGATCAACATGGTGCCCGGCCCCGGCGACACCATCGGCCCGCCCGTACTCGATCACCTCGACCTGGGCGGCATCCATTTCACCGGCAGCACCAAGGTCTTTTCGACCATCTGGCTCGCGGTCGGGTCCGATATCCGGAAGTACTATTCGTATCCGCGCATCGTGGGAGAGACCGGCGGCAAAGACTTCATTTTCGCCCACGCCTCGGCGGACCTCGATGCCCTGTGTACCGGTCTGATCCGCGGGGCCTACGAGTACCAGGGGCAGAAATGCTCGGCCGCGAGCCGCGCGTACATCCCCGATTCGATCTGGCCCGCATTGAAGGAGCGCCTGCTCGATCAGCTCGGCACGCTCGACATGGGCGACGTGTGCGACTTCAAGAATTTCATGGGCGCGGTGATCGACGGCGCGGCGTTCCGGAGCATCTCGGGGTATATCGATTTCGCCCACAGCGACCCGCAGCTTGAGATTCTCGCCGGAGGGAAGTGCGACGATTCCGAGGGGTATTTTGTTGATCCCACGGTGGTGCTGAGCCCGGACCCGCAATCGCGGCTCATGTGCGAGGAGATCTTCGGGCCGGTGCTGACGGTTCACGTGTATCCCGAAAAGCAGTATGAGGCGGCGCTCGAACTGTGCGACAAGACCAGCCCCTACGCGTTGACGGGCGCCATCTTCGCCCAGGACCGGTCGGCGATTGTGAAGGCCTCGAAAACCCTCGTGAATGCCGCGGGCAATTTCTACATCAACGACAAGCCGACCGGCGCCGTGGTGGGGCAGCAGCCGTTCGGCGGAAGCCGCGCCTCCGGCACCAACGACAAGGCGGGGTCGTGGCTGAACCTCGAACGCTGGGTCTCGCCCCGGTCCATCAAGGAGAATTTCCTGCCGCCTTCCAATTACCGGTATCCGCATATGAACGGAGAGTGAGGCGGGCCGTTTCCGGGCGCGGGAGCGCGAGAGGCGTTCCCGCGCTTCTTTCGGCTTCGCAGGGGACGGCGCGCTCCGGAGGCAAGCTTGCGCCGGAACCCGTGCGCGGGTAGCATACGGCGTCTGGCCCTCCGGCTGCGGGGTGCGAGGGCCATCGTGTGCCATGCGCCGCAAACCACGGTTTTCCGGGCGGGAAGCCCGAGAGGAGAATTCATGATGCGTCGGCCGTTCGCGTGTGTTGTCTTGACGAGCATAGTGCTGCTGGCCGCGGGCTGCGCCACAACGGGCCGTTCCCCGAAGCTGAACCTGCGCGAGGCCGCCGCCCCCGTCTGGTCGCTGCAACAAGCCAATGACGAACTGGTGGTGTCCGTGTCGCCCGCGGGCAGAAGTCTGCGCCTTGCGGGTTCGGCCGGTCTCGTCCTGGGAACCGGCGTGGATGCCGTCGTGAACGCGCGGTACCGGAGCCGGATTCAGGAATTGATTGGCGAAGACGATACCGCGGCCATCCTGGCCAACGCCCTGGAAACAGCCCTGGCCGGGGCCGGGGCAGCGGGCCTGGCTCAGGCGGCTCCGCTGCCGAGCACGGCCGGATTCGACAGCAGGCGCGACGCCTTCTCCGCCTACTACGACGGTCTCGCACGGGCCGGACACGACGTGCTGTTGCGGCTCCGGTCGACGCACGGGATCTTCGGCCATGACGCCACCCTGGCCGTGAAACTCGACGGCCGTATGGTCGAGCTCCCTTCCGGGCACGCGCTGTGGGACAACGAGATCGTGGCCACGGTGGAGCCCGTGATGGCGTATGACCGCCTTGGCGACCCGACCGACCGCATGACGCCGCGAATCAAGGGGGCGCGCCTGACCGTGGAGGACGATGCCCTCGCGAAGTGGCAGACCGGGGGCCGGTCGTTGCGGGCCGATTTCGAGCAGGCGGCGGCGGGCGCCGCGGCGGCCCTGGTCGCGAATCTGGGGCTCGCCGAAAACGCCCTCGGCGAGTTCCATCTCGGCGAACTGGCCCTGATGCGGAAGAACTTCGAAGAGGCCCTGCAGCATTACCGGAAGGCCATCTCGCTGAACCCGGATTATCCCGCCGCGCACTGCGGCGTTGCGGTGACCCGGGGCCACATGGGGGAGCTCCCGGCGGCCATCGAAACCGCGACGGCCGTCACCGCAAAATGGCCGGACTATGCCCCGGCCCACATGAATCTCGCCTGGTGGCACGCCATCGAGAAGGGGGATGCCGCGTCGGCACGCCCGTATTACCGGCGCGCCCTTGAACTCGGCATGAAACCCGTCGGGAGAATTGACGAATACCTTTCGGAAGACGGGCAGAGCGACAAATCGTAGCTGCGGTTCCGGGATGGTCTACGGCATCGGGGACGCTTGAAGTTCCCGCTCCAGTTTGCGGGCGCGGTGCCGTTTCACGAGCCACCGGATGGCCAGATACAGAATGAACCCCGCGGTGAGCGCCCCTCCGCAGAGACTGGTCCATCCGCCGATGACCAGGCTGCGCGGCTCGTAGGTCATCTCGACCGTGCTGGTGCCTTCCGGAACGTGGATTCCCCGGAACAGGCCGTCAATGGGGAAGATCGCCGCCGGTTTTCCGTTGATGCGAGCGTTCCAGCCCGGATACCAGGTGTCGGCCAGATACAAAACCCCCGGTTTGCCTGATTCGACGGCAATACGCAGAAATGTGTTGCCGCTTTCGGGCAGGACCGTCGCCGCCGCGTTTTGGCCGCCTTCCACCGGCGGGGGCACGGGGCCTTCAATGAGGGGCGGCAACGCGCTGTCAAGCTGGGCCGGGTCGAATGCTTCCACAGGCCGCCATTCAAACGTGAGCCAGGCGCGCGGTTTGGCTTCCAGATCCTCAAAAATCCCCGCGCCGGAGGGCAGCACATGCTTCAGGCGCAACAACGGCCGAATGGGCGCGAATGGCCCCTGAATGTCCTCCTTCGTGAGCACGAAATTGCGCGAGCCCGCCCGTCTCATCAGCAGCGGCTGGTGTTCCGCGGCGCCAAAGAAGGCCTGGTGGCGTTCCAGCACCACGCCGCCGGGCGCGTAGGTCTGGGGCACCAGGTTGCCGGTCAAGGGCCATTCTTTCAGACGGAGGCTTCCGCCCGCGCGGTAGCTGTTTTCCTGAAGTGCGTCGATGAACGGCGTGCGGGGGAAGAGCTCTTCCCGCGCTGGAAACGCCGGATATCCGCTCCCCGGGTGAAACACGGCCAACGCCTGCACAACGGCCAGGACCGACAACGCATACCCCATCAACCGTTGGGACGGTTTCAGCATCGTCACGAACACCAGCACGACGGTCAGCACGAAAAAAACGGCCGGAATCAGGGCCTGGCCCAGAAGATGCAGGTCGTGTGCCCGCGCGCTCTGCCAGCCCAGGGCGGTGATGATGGCCGCCGCGGCCAGAGACGCCGGTACAATCGCGAGCAGGCGTTTCAGCGTCCGTTTGCAGGCATCCGCGTCGAGCAGGAGCCATTCCTCGGCCGCGGCCGCCGCGGCGATGGCCATGAACAGGGCGCCTGCCGCCAGCAAATGCTCCGGCCGGAGGTAGCTGAACGGAAACACGCTGGCGAGCGGCATCCAGACCAGCGCCGCCAGCACGAGTCCGGTCGCCGAGGCGATCAGCAGCGCCTCGATCCGGTGTCGCTGCGGCGCCGGCGAGTAGCGGCGCACGGCAAACCACAGCGGGAGGAGGGAGAGCTGGATGATGCCCGCGTGGACCAGCAGCGCGATGCGGGTCTGGGCGCACCACGCGCTGTCCGCGAACGCGTACGGCGTGCGGCCAAAAAGATGCGGCAGGAACAGGGCCGCCAGATGCGTCAGCTTGAGGTCAACGACCGGTTCGAGGCTGCCGGAGGTCACACAGGCCTGCGCAAGCTCGTAAAACGGCACGATCTGAATGCCGCACAGCGCCACCGCCGCCACAATGGCGATCACATACGTGCTGATGCTCGCAAACAGTTGAGCGTACCCGCGCTGTCCCAGCAGGTTCCGGGCAATGATGAACACCAGGGTGATGACGAACAGACCGCCTACGGCTTCCGGTTCGCCGCCAAGAAGCATCAGCGCAAGCACCAGCGCGCCATACGGCCAGTAATGGATTCGCCCAAGGGCCAGACGGTCCACGAAGATCACCAGCAGAGGCAGCCACGGCAGCGTGTCGGAAAACGGCGAATCGAGCCAGTAGAAAAACGGGGCGCTCAGCTGAAACGAAACGCCGATAAACAACGCCAGCGGCGGCGCGAATCCCAGGCGGCGCCCCGCGATGAATGCGCACGCCCCCGCCACCAGCAGTTTCAGGAACGCCGAGACGGGAAGCGCCGTCTCCGGCGGCGCAAAAAAGAACGGCAGCGTGAACGGCGACAGGCACCGCGACCGCCACAAGGCAAAAAATGGCGTCCCGCAGCCTTCGAGCGGATTCCATAGAAGCGAATCGCCGCGCTCGACCGTGTCCGACAGGAACACGTACCAGGGATAATGCTGGCGGGCCGCGGCGGGACTGGGCTGGCCCGCGGCTTCCAGGCCCGTCGGGCGGGCCTGCTCCCAGGGCGAGGCAAACAGGGTGTCCCCCGCGGGCATGGGAAGCCGGTCTTCGAGAAGAACCGGGTACAGCACCGCCAGCGCCCCGGCCGCGACTGCCACGAGGCAGATAACATGTTCCAGCGTGTTCCGAACCCAGGGTCGCACTGGCGGCCTCCCGGATTTACCCTCGTTTCACGGTCTTGGGCGGCGTGTGGATGCCAACGCCAAGAAAATCTTCCGCGGCTTCCTTGATCGTCTCCGAAAGCGTGGGATGCGTAAAAATCGTATCGGCGATCTCCTCGGCCGTCGCCTCCAGGTGCATCGCCATGGCCGCGGCCGCGATCAGCTCGCCCGCTTCCGCGCCCAGGATGTGGACGCCAAGCACCTCGCCCGTGGCCGCGTCGCCCACGATTTTGACCAGGCCCTCGGTCTCGCCGATGGCGTGCGCCCGGCCGCTCGCCCGGTAACTGAACCGCCCGATCCTGATCGAGGCGCCCGTCGCGGCGGCCTCTTTCTCGGTGAGCCCCACGCTGGCGACTTCCGGGTGCGTAAAGGTGCAGGCCGGCACCACGCGGTAGTCAATGACCCGGTTGCCCCCGGTGGCGTTCTCCGCGGCGACAATGGCTTCCGCCGACGCCCCGTGGGCCAGCATGGTCTTGCCGGTGACGTCGCCAATCGCGAAAATGCCCGGGATGTTGGTCTCCATGCGCGCATCCACCACAATCGCGCCTTTCGGCGTCACCTTGACTCCCAGGGAAGGCTCCTCGGTCACGGGCGACGAATTGTAGCGAACCCCGATGCCCACCAGCACGTAATCCGCCTTGATGGAATCCTCTTTCGCGCCGGAAAGCTCCAGGCTAACCGTGCTGCCCTTGCGCGTCATGGACTTCACGGTGGTTCCGGTGAGCACGTTGATGCCCCGTTTCTTGAGCAACGCGCCCAGCCGTTTGGTGAGTTCCTCGTCCTCAAGCGGCAGCACGTTGGGCATCATCTCGATCAGGGTAACCTCGGCCCCCAGGGCGTTCCAGATGCAGGCGAACTCCGCGCCGACGGCGCCCGCGCCGATGATGGCAACCCGCTTCGGCACCTCATCAAGTTCGAGGGCTTCGGTGCTGCCGATGATGCGTTCGCCGTCCGTCTCGAGCCCGGGGATGCGCGCGGGGGCGCTGCCGGTCGCCACAATGATGGCCCTGGCGTGAATCTCTTCCTTCCCGGCTCTTACGACGCCGGGTTTCACAATCACGGCCTTGCCCTTGACCAGCTCGATGCCATGCGCCTTGAACAGGGCCTTGATGCCGTCCTGGTTGGTCTTGATGACGCTGTCTTTGTGCTTCAGCAGGCCTTTCATATCCACGGAAAGGCCTTTGACTTTCAGTCCGAAGCGCTCGGCATCCTGCATTTTCTGGTAAAGTTCGGCGGTATGGATGAGCGTCTTGGTGGGAATGCAGCCCCAGTTCAGGCACACGCCGCCTACCTGGTTGCGTTCGACAACGACGGTTTTCGCGCCCCGTTGCGCCGCACGGATCGCCGCCACATAGCCCCCGGGGCCGGCGCCGAGCACGGCCACATCGCATGTGATCATTCCTGAATTACCCCCTTAAAAGTTCGCGTCTTCGAGGATGTCTTTGAGCGTCTTCATGAACTGGGCCGCCACGGCGCCGTCGATCACCCGGTGGTCGCTCGACAGCGTCATCTTCATGATCGGCCGCACATGGATGCCCCCGTCAATCACGACGGGCCGGTCCTTGATCTGACCGACCGCCAGGATCGCGCTGTCGGGCTGGTTGATAATCGCCGTGAACTGATCGACGCCAAATGCGCCGAGATTGGACACCGTGAAGGTGTTGCCGGAATAGTCGTCGGGCAACAGTTTGCCGGTGCGGGCCTTCTCGGCCAGCTCGGCGCACGTCCGGCTGATGTCTTTGAGGGTCTTGGTCTGCGCCTGGCGCACGACGGGCACGATCAGGCCCGTCGGCATCGCCACCGCGAACCCCAGGTTGATGTCGCCCGCCAGTTCGATGGCGTCGCCCGCCCAGCGTGCATTCACCTGCGGATGCTGCTGGATGGCCCGGGCCGCCGCGCGCAGCACCAGATCGTTAAACGACGGTTTGAACTCCGTGCAGCCGCGCCGGAATGCCATCGCGGCAGCCATGTCGACCTCGACCGTAATGTAATAGTGCGGGGCGCTGAACTTGCTCGCCGCCATGCGTTCGGCGATGATCCGGCGCATGGGGGAGAGGGGCACCCGCTGGACCTCGCCGGGAACCATCGCGGCCGTGGCCCCTGCCGCAGCCCCGTGCGGGGAAGCCAGGGCTTGTTCCACGTCGGCCTTCGTGATCTTGCCGCCGGGGCCCGAGCCCTCGATGCGCGAGACGTCCAGCGCGTGGTCCAGGGCGATTTTCCGCGCGGTCGGGGTGATCGCCACCTGGGCCGCGTAGGCCTCGACGTCCGCCTCCATCACCCGGCCGCCGGCGCCCGAACCCTGCGCGAATGCCGGATCGACCTTGAGTTGTTCGGCGCGTTTGCGCGCCCGGGGCGACACGGGGATCCGCCCGCCCGGCGCCGGCTGCGGGGCTGGTGCCGCGGACGCTTTATCCTGCACCGGAGCGGCGTCCGCATTCTGAGCGGGCGGCGCGGCTGGGGCCGGGGCGCCCGAAGAGGATGCCGCGCCCGGCGCCGCTCCGCCAAACTGGGCGAGATCCGGCAGCGCCTCATCAGCTTCGCCGACCAGCGCGACCACGGTCATGACCGGCACCTCGACATCCGGGGCGACGAGGATCTTGCGCAAAACTCCGTCGGCCGTGGATTCGCACTCGATCTCGGCCTTGTCGGTCTGCACGGTGAACAGCACCTCGCCGGATTTGACGGGGTCGCCTTCCTTCTTGCGCCATTCGACGATGGAGGCTTCTTCAACGGATTGTCCAAGCTGTGGAAGTTTAATCTCGTGCATCATGTGTCCTGTTTAAGCCAACCCTCGTGCCGGAGGCGCGCGCCGGCTTCCAGAATGAGCCGGGCGAGCTCCGACGCGGAATCCAGTTTACAAATCTCCTGCAAAACGGCCTCGATGCCACCCTTCGCGCGTGTGGATTGAAGCCGGCCGGCCGCAGCATCGGCGGGATGATCGTACCGCATTGCCGCGGCCGCTGCAAATGCAATGTGTTCAGGCACAATGCCTTGCTCGATACACATGCTGCCCGCGCCGATCAGCCGGTCGTTCGGGCCAAGCTTGCGCACCGGATCGGCGGCGATGCGCCGGACCTGGTCGCCCAGGGCCCGGTTGCGGTACCGCCGGGCCAGATCTTCCGCGTGCGCTTCGAGTTCCCTCTTGTCCAGCCCCCATTTTCGCGCGAGCCCGTCGCAGGATTCGGCGGTGGCCGCGCGCATCCCGGCGAGCACCCGGTCGTCTTCCATGGTCTGCCAGATGTACTCGTGCCCGCGCAGGTAGCCGAGATAGGCCGCGGTCGCGTGGCTCAGGTTGTGTACGAAGAGCTTGCGCTCGACATACGCCCCGAAGTTGTCTTTGGCCAACAGGTTACGCAGCTCGGGAATGGGGCCCTTGAACGCCTCCTTGTCGACGGGCAGTTCGCAATAGGCCTCGACACAGATCAGCAGGGGGTCCTCGGCGCGCTCCTTCTCGGTCATGATCGGCACCATACGCCCGATGCTGGCCTCCACGAAGCCGACCTTCTCATCCAGAACCGCGTGAAATTGCGGCGCCAGATGGCCTCGCACCGTTTCACGCAAGAACGGCCCCGCGCCGATGAGATTCTCGCATACGATGAAATTCAACGGCCGCGCGGACGGGTCCGCGAAGCGTTTTTCGATGCCGCGGGCGATCGTGGGCGCGACCTTCGGCAGGACGTTCACCCCCACGGCCGTAGCCGCAAGGTCGGCATCGCAAATGGCCTGCGCCACGGCCTCGACGTCGCCGGCATGCAACGCGGAGGCGTTGCGGATGCAGAGGGTTTGCGGCGTGTCGTCAACGATGCGCAGAGGGTATTCCCCCCGTTCGTTGAGCGCCCGGACCACGTCGTCCAGCACGTCCACGAACGTTGCCGCATACCCCGACTCGTAATAGAGTTGTCCGAGAAATCCCCGGCCGATATTCCCCGCCCCGAATTGCAGAGCCCGTTTCACAGGTATTCCTTTCCAGTTCCAGGTTTGGGCATGAAGGGACCCCGATTATACCGATGCCGGGTGACGTTTGCGATCTTTGCGGGAAGGCGCCTGCTCACGCCCGGCGCAGATGCGTCAGCAATTCCTCGTGAATGCGGCCGTTGCTGATGAGAAGGCCGTCGTTCTCGCCGAATACCCGCACCGGATGGCCGCTCAGGTCCGATGAACGGCCTCCCGCTTCCTCCACAAGCAGGAGGCCCGCCGCGTAATCCCACGGACGCAGCGACACGTGCACGTAGGCGTCGGCGTCGCCGGACGCGATCGAGCACAGGCCCAGCACCGCCGCGCAGTGACAGCGGACCTGCCCCGCGTTCAACAGGATCGTCCCGGCGCGGTCGAGCGTGGGCTGACGTTTGGGCGGGCCGTCAAGATCGATCTCGACGCGGGCCAGGGCGAGCGACGCAACGTCCGAAACGCGAATCGGACGGCCGTTGCGCGACGCGCCGGCGCCCCGTTCCGCCAGAAACACGTCTCCCGTGCCCGGAAAGGCGACCCCGCCGGCCACGAACGCATTCCCCTGGACGCAGGCGATGGAAATCCCGAATTCGGGCAGGAGCGAGCGGACGAAGTTCTGCGTGCCGTCGATGGGGTCGATGATCCAGGCGCGCGCGCCGGGGTCGCCGGGGTATCGGGTGTAGCCCTCTTCTTCTCCGACAATCACGTCGCCGGGGAATGCCTCGCTGATCAGGGCCACGATGCGGCGCTGGGTTTCGATGTCCACTTCCGTGAGCAGATCGTTCGCGTGGCTTTTCGAGGAAATGCCGAGATGCTCCCGGTCAGCCCGGCGCTCCATCACGTACGGGCCAAGCGTTTCAAAGGCATGGGCAATCAATTCGACTTCGGTCATTGCGGCTCCTTGAACGGCGTCACCCCTTGAGGCCTGTCAGGGTGATGCCCTGGATGAAGGTGCGCTGGGTCAGGAAAAACAGGATGATGATCGGGATGGTAATCACGCTGGACATCGCCATCAGCGGTCCCCACGCGCTTTCGTGGTGGCTCTGGAACTGCTGCAGCGCGATCGCCAGCGTGTATTGGCGGTCGTCCTGAAGGTACACGAGCGGACTCAGGAAGTCGGCCCATTGAAACAGAAACATGAACAGTGCCGTGGTGGCCAGGGCGGGTTTGGAGAGCGGCAGCATGATGAACAGGTAGATGCCGAACTCGTTGCAGCCGTCTATGCGGGCCGACGCGCTCAGGTCCTGGGGCACCCCCAGGAAAAACTGGCGCAGCAGGAAAATATAGAACGGCGTGCCGAAGAACGCCGGAATAATGAGCGGTTTGAACGTCCCGACCCATCCCAGCTCGCGGTACATGGCGAAGAGAGGGATCAGCGTGACTTGGTATGGCAGCATCATCGTCGCGAGGACCAGAATGAACACCGTGTCGCGTCCCGGCCACGGAATCCGGGCGAAACTGTAGGCCACCAGGGAACACGAGACCAGCGTGCCGAGCACCACCGTCACGCAGATGAACAGCGTGTTGCGCAGGTTCTGCCAGAACGCCATCTTGTGGAAGGCGTCGGCGTAATTCTGCCAGTGCAGGCCGATTCGCTGCCGCACCTCGAAATCCCCGGGCCACGCGGGCGTTTCCGTGGCGCCGATCCGCAGCACATGGCGGCCCATCTCGTCGGGCCCCAGGTCTACGCCTTCCCGGCCCTCGTAGACGACCACGGGGCGGCCCCCGGCGTCGACGCGCGCGGTGGTGGGTATCCACTGCGGGGGCTCGCCGGGTTTCGGGAAGATCCGCGACTCGTGTTTCAGCGAGGTCGAGAGCATCCACAGGAACGGCGAGATGAATACCGCCGACAAGGCCAGCAGGACGGCGTAGATGAGGAGGGGCTGGAGCGCTTTACTCGCCATGGTAATGCACCCATCGTTTCGACGACGCCAGCACGCCGGCGGTGGCCGCCAGAATCACCAGGAAGAGCAGCAGAGCCATGGCCGAGGCATAACCCATTTTCAGGTACACGAACGAGTTGCGGTAGAGGTACAGGGCATAGAACATCGTGCTGTCGGCGGGCGTGCCTTTGCCCGCGGTCATCACGTAGACCTGCGTGAAATACTGGAACGCCGCGATCAGCCCCATCACCAGGTTGAACAGGATCGTCGGCGTCAGCATGGGCAGGGTCACATTGCGGAACTTCTGCCAGGGGCCGGCGCCGTCGATGTCCGCCGCCTCGTACAGCACCGCCGGCACCTCCGCCAGGCCCGCCAGAAAGATCACCATCGGCCCGCCCACCGACCACAGGCTCATCAGGATCAGCGACGGTTTCGACCACTGGACGTCCGCAATCCATCCGGGCCCCTCGATGTGCAGGAAGGCGCGCAGCATGCCGTTGATGAGGCCGCTCTCCGGATTCAGCACCCACAGCCAGAGCACCGCCGACGCCACGATCGGCACGATGGTCGGCAGAAAGAAAACGGTGCGGAACACGGACAGCCCCTTCACGGCCTGGTTGAGCAGCACGGCCAGGCCGATGGCCAGGGCCAGGCTCAACGGCACCGAAAACGCCGTGAAATAGAGCGTGTTGTAGACGGATTTCCAGAATACCTCATCATGGAAAAACAAGACCCGGTAATTGTCGAGACCCACAAACGTGGCGGGGGTGATGATGTTGTAGTGGCACAGGCTGTAATACACGCTCATGACCAGCGGATACACCATGAACACCGTGCCGCCGATGAGGTACGGCAGGGCAAACAGAATGCCGTTGCGCAGGTTTCGCCGTTCCATCCGGGTCATGGCCGGTCCCGCCTCATGATCGCCAGAATCCGGTCCAGTTCCGCGTTGGCGCTGTCTTCGATCGCGCGCGCGGCCTGTTCAGGGGACCGCTGCCGCAGCACCACCAGTTCGCGCTCGCGTTCCACCTGGTCGATAAAAAACTGAGCTACGGGCGTCACGGGATACACGGGGGTCTCCTTCGTCAGGAGTTCGTTGACAAATACCGACAACGCCGGGTCGCCCATGAACCGATCGTGCGTGGCGTCGGCCCGGCGGCACGGGATGTTGCAGATCGCCCGGTTGTAATCGCTGGCGGGGGAGGGCCGGCCCCCCGGGCGGGGGCTGTTGAACCATTCGATGTATCTCCAGGCCGCCTCGGGGTGCGGCGCTCCGGCGGGGATCATGTCCAGCACGCAGGTGGGGGAGTAGCAGCGCGGCGGTGCGCCTTCCAGCTGCGGGAGCGGCGCCACGCCCCAGTCGAGTTCCGGCGCGTACCGCGCGATGAACGAGGCCTGCCACTCGCCTTCCTGCGTCATGGCGACCTTCCCCGAATAAAACGGGTTGTTTGCGCTCTGATAGGCGCCGAACCCCGTCCGGAACGCCGCCACCATCTCGGGATCCAGCGCATAGGGGAGCCGGGCCGGCGCGCCCGGGTCGATCGAGAAGCTCTGCATCCACCGGAACATGGCGATGATGTGGGGATCGTCGCCGCAAACGAAACGGCCCGAGGCGTCGTCAAACCATTCGCCCCCGAACAGCCCGCCCCACATGTGCGTGTGGTCCCACGGCAGCCAGGGCAGAAAGCCGATCTGTTTCAGGCCGGTCTCGTCGCGGACGGTCAGCTTGCCGGCGTACTCCAGCAGTTCCGCCATGGTTCGCGGCGGGCGCTCGGGGTCCAGGCCCGCTTTGCGGAACGCCGTCTTGTTCCACAGCAGGCAGATGCTGTCCGTGGTGACGGGAATCCCCCAGGTGTGCCCGCCAAACGTCACCGCGCGCCATACGTGCGGGAAGAAGTCCTCGGGATCGACCGATTCGGACGCCTCGATGAAGCGGTCGAGCGGCATGACGCAGTGCTGGGGCGCCAGCGCCGCCAGGATGGCCCCCTCCGTGCTCAGGATGTCCGGAGGGGTTTTGCCCGCGATGGAGGTCAACAGCTTTTCCATCGTGAAACCTATGGGAAGCGCGCGCACGTACACCTCGTTCTGCGACGCGTTGAACTCGTCTATCAGTACCTCGCGCTCGTCGAACTCATGCCCGGTGTGGCGGTCCCAATAGGTAATGATAACGCGGCCCTGCTCGAGCGCGGCCTGTTCCCCGGGCGATCCCGCTTCCGACGGCCACAGGGCAGCCACGACGGCAACGCATGCCGCCATCACCAGAGCCCACCGCATGTATGTGGCTTTCACGGGATTGTGCCTTACTCAGGAAACGTCTTCCGCTTGGACGAGGCGCCATTATGCAAGCTGCACGTGTCGGGAATCCACTGTTACCGCCGGCCCCGCGGGTTGAACCGGCGGGCGGTCCGCAGGTAAGGTGAGTGCATCCAGCGCGGGACAACGCACCATCGAGGAACCCACATGGCACAGGACAATTCGCATCCGCTCGACGCGGCCTATGCGTTGTACCGGCGCGGCCGCTATGACGAAGCCCTGGCGGAGATTGCGCGCGCCCAGACGGGCCGCCCCGAGAACGCCGACACGCTGTACCTGGAATCGGTGTGTCTTCACGGCGCGGGCCGGATCAATGAGGCGCTGGAGCGCTGCAAGCGGCTCGGGCAGGTGTTTAATGATCCGCGCGTGCCGTCGCTTCAGGCCCGCATCGGTGTCGAATTGCCCCCGGAAGCCTATGCCGTTCCCCAGAAGAGGCCCCTGAACTGGCGGCGGCCATTGAAGTGGGCGCTTGCACTGGGGCTCGCGGCGCTCCTTCTGAGTCTCCTCCCGTTTGCTGCCGACCGGTTGGGCGACGGCGCGGGACGCCTCTGGACCAAACCCCTGGAACCCGGCCTTCTTCCGCCCATGAGTGCGGCCCCGCCGTCGGCCCCCGCCGGCAGCCCGTCCACGGCGGCCGGGCTGGCCTGGCTGGAACAGTGGGCGGCCCAGGACCTTCCGGATTGGCAAAAGAGCGCCAAAGTCACCGCGCCGCGCGTCTGCCTGGCCAAACTGGCCCTCGACCGCGACGTCCGCGAGGTCAACGCGTATCTGCAGGCCCAGGTCCCGAACAACGAAAGCGGTTCGACCTGGCAACTGGGACCGCTCGGCCGCGTGGGCGACTACGATTTCACCGAAGCCACGCTGACGACCCTGCTCTACCTCTTCGGCGAGGACCCCGAACGCCTGTATCCCGAGACGGTCGAACATGTGGTGAACGTGCTGCTCATCGAGGAGGGCGGCAAACCCCGCGTCAAGGTGCCCGGTTCGTTCGGGCTCGTGCCCGATACCGAAAACCACCATCTGATGACCGAGGGCAGCCGCTATCTCAAGAACCAGTGGCTGTTCACCCACGGAACCCCCGAACCCCGGTACAACAATCAGACCAACGGCCTGGAACGCTGGCTGGCGGACTACCTCCAGGAGATGATTGACGAGGGCGTTTACGAGTTCAATTCCAGGCCCTACCTCGGCTTTACCGTCCAGGCCCTGCTCAATCTGGAAGCCTTCCCGCAGTCCGGTGAAATCACCACCCGGGCCCGGTATCTCCTGGACATCATCAACTACCAGTACGCACTGGGCAGCCTCGACCTGCGCCGCTTCCCCCCCTTTCGCAGGCAAATGCGCCACGCCGGAGATACCGCATTGAACAGCGACGAGCACACCGAAGTCATGCGGGTCTGGACCTCGCCGCCCGCCGGCGCCGAATTCGATTTCACCTCGCTCGCCGGGAATGGTTCCCAGGCCATCATCGCCGAACTCTGCCCGTACCGTCCCCCGGACGACGTCCTCTCATGGATTCTGGAAAAGCGTTCGGACTACTTCGTGCTGTTCGGCCGCGGACCCCGGGCTACTCCCGAGCTGTACAGCGGTGGTCCGGGCTACCTGCTGTCCGCGGGCGGGGTGCATCGTGGCAAGCGTTCCTTGATCGTGGCGCGGCCGATCTCGCTCATGCTGAGCGATGGGGCCACGGATCTCAGCGGGTGTTTTCACATTCGCGGCGCCGGCGCGTGGCAGGACTGGAACAACACGGGCGTCCACCGCCATTTCGCGTGCGGGAACGGTCCCGTGCATATCCCGGAAGACTACGTTCCGGAAGCGCGCGCCGGCCGCTGGGCGGTCTTCAAACCGGAGGCCGTCCCGAACCTCTCCATCGCGGTCTACAGCGACGACGCCTTCGGCCTGCTCGCGCTCTTTCCTGGAGAAACCCTGTTCCCGCAGTCGCTTCTCGAGGAACTGCAGGCCGTCAACTCCGACCCGGAAGCGTTGCATCGCGAATTCCGCTGGCCGGACGGCCGGTTCGTCGGGTATGACACGAACGCCCCGAAAGGCGTCTGGGTGATCGAAAGCGTGGACGGCGCGCCCGTCGACCGCGCCTGCGACGCCTGGCCCCACGTCAGCGGCGCCCCGCCCCTCATTTCGTTCGACCGCCGCCGCTGACGGGCCATGGAGCAGCGCGTGAACCCCGCTCCGCCGGCTCGCCTCGCGGGCAGGTTGCGGCCATTCCCGGGCTTCAATACAATGAGCCTCTTGCTTTACAGCTGGATATCGGCATGACTGAAAAAAAACGAGAAATCCGGCCCGTTCGTGTGCTGCCGGAGGACGTGGCCAACAAAATCGCCGCCGGCGAGGTGGTAGAACGGCCGGGATCGGTCGTCAAGGAACTCATCGAGAATGCCCTTGACGCCGGGGCCAGCCGGATCATCGTGCGACTCGTGGCCGCGGGACGCCGCACCATCGAGGTCATCGACAACGGTCACGGCATGGGGGAACAGGACGCCCTCCTCGCCATTGAACGCCATGCCACCAGCAAAATCCGCAAGGCCGACGACATCGACAACGTCGTGACCATGGGTTTCCGGGGCGAGGCGCTGCCCAGCATCGCGTCGGTGTCCCGGTTCGAACTGGTGACCCGCCGGGCCGGCGACGAGCACGCCACCCGTATCCGGATCGAGGGCGGCGTCTTGCGCGACGTGTCGCAGGTGTCCGCCCCGCCCGGCACGCGGGTTGCCGTGAACCGGCTCTATTTCAACACGCCCGTGCGCGCCAAGTTTCTCAAGGGGATCACCACCGAACTGAGCCAGTCCATCGACATCGTGCAGCGCCATGCCCTGGCCTCGCCCGGAGTCGCGTTCCAACTGCTGCACAACGAAAAACTGCTCTTCGACATACCCCAGAACGCCAGCCTGAAAGAGCGCATCGCCCTGATCTGGGGCCTGGGATTTGTGGATGATCTCGTCGAACTGGACGGAGAAGACGCGGGGCTGGTGTTCTCGGGTTTCATCAGCACCCCCTCGCTCACGCGTTCCGGCCGAACCCACCAGTTCTTCTTCTTCAACGGCCGCCCGGTGGTTAACCGAAGTCTCCAGTACGGCTTTGAAGAGGGCTACCGCGGACTGCTCACCGTCGGACGGCGTCCTGTGGGCATTGTCCTGGTGACTGCGCCGCCGCGCCTCGTCGATGTCAACATTCACCCCGCGAAACGCGAAATCCGGTTTCGCGACGAGAACGCCGCCCGCCAGGCCCTCCGCGAGGCCGTGCGCAACCGCCTCGGACAACTGGTCCGCACGTCCCCGCCTGTGCCGGAACGTACGGACGACGGAGGCGACGCGGCCGGGCGTGCGTTCTCCGGAGCACCCGAACGCCTCCGCTGCGATTCCGCCCGCCGCCCGGAACCGCACCCCGCGCCCCGCGATGCCGGGGACGCGCGGGAACCGTCCGTGTCCGGGACTCAGCCGGCGCTCGATCCGCCGCCGCCCGCCCAGACCGAGTTTGCCGGGTTGCCCGAGCGCAGCCCGCGCGAAGAAGCCCCCGGCGTCGAGCCGCGGGCCTTTTACGCGCCGCTGGGACGGGTCGGCGAGGCGCCGATGCAGCTTTTCGCGACGTATCTCCTGGTCCCCGAGGACGACCGCCTGCTGATCATTGACCAGCATGCCCTGCACGAACGTCTGACCTACGACACCCTGCTCGCGGATCTTCAGGACGCCGACTACCAGGCCCAGCAGCTTGTCGTGCCGATTCTGGTCGATGTGCCGCCGTCGTACGTGAGAATCGTCCAGGAACACCGCGAGCTGTTCTCGAAACTCGGCATCGAAATGGAGCCGTTCGGCGGGAACACCTTTCAGGTGACCGCCCTCTGCCATCTCTACGAAGACGCGGCCATCCCCGGCGTTGTGCACCGCGTGCTGGACACCCTTGCCCAGGGCGACCTGTTCAACCGCGAGGAACTCGTCTCCGACCTGCTCCGGCTGACGGTCGAGGCGTGCCGCAGCTCGGTCAAGGCAGGCGACCGCCTGTCGGCCGAGGAGCGCCGGGAACTCCTCGAGGGGTTCCGGCGTCTGCGCCCGCCGTACACCTGTCCCCACGGCCGCCCCATCATCACGGAACTCACCCAGATGCAGATGGAAAAGAGTTTCCGGAGGCGCCAGTGAAGAACGTGGTTGCCGTCGTCGGACCGACGGCCTCGGGAAAAACCGCCCTCGCCCTCGAACTCGCCCGGCGCCTCGATTCGGAGATCATCTCGGCCGACTCCATGCAGGTCTACCGGGGGATGGAAATCGGCACGGCAGCGCCCACACCCGGAGAACTGGCGCGCGCAAAACATCATTTTGTGGGCATCCTCGAGCCCGGCGAGGAGTTCTCGGCCGGCAGGTTCGAGCGGATAGCGCGCCCGGCCGTCGATGCCCTGAACGCCCGCGGCCGGATTGCCGTGGTGGCCGGAGGCGCGGGCCTTTACGTGCGGGCGCTCATCGAGGGGCTGTTTCCCGGACCCGCGAAAGACGATTCAATCCGCACGCGCCTGCATCGCGAAGCCGAAGAGGCCGGCGTGCCCGCGCTTTACGCGCGGCTGCAATTGCACGACCCGGCCTATGCACAGGTCATCAACCCGAACGACCTGCGCCGTATCGTCCGCGCCCTGGAAGTCTATGAACTGACCGGGGAGCCCTTGTCGAAGCTGCATGCCAAACACAAGGAGGCCGCCATGCCGCTCGATGCCGTGCAGGCCGCATTTGACTGGCCCCGCGAACAGCTCTATGCGCGCATCGATGCCCGGGTCGACCGGATGATCGAACAGGGGTTTGTCGAGGAAGTGCAGCGGCTGTTGGACGCGGGGTACGCCAGACATCTCCACCGGCTCCGGTCGCTCGGGTACCGGGAGATCGCCGCCTTTCTCGCCGGGCAGAAAACGCTCGAGGAGGCGGTCGACGCCATGAAACAGAACACGCGCCGCTTCGCCAAACGCCAACTGACCTGGTTTCGCGCCGATCCCGGCATCCACTGGCTCAACGCCGGCCCGGAACGGACCGTCGAAAGCTACGCGGACGAGGTGTTGGGCCTGTTGTAGTGGCGCGGGCCGCTCAGCCTGCCGCCGGGCACCGGTACACGCGGGACTCGGTCACAATGATGTGCATCGGAACGTCATGGGCTTCGACGGGCATTTCAGGAACGATCTGAAGCGCGAACGCAACGGCGATCCGCGTGCCCGCGAACTCCGCCAGGAACCGGTCGAAGTATCCTCCGCCGTATCCGATGCGCCATCCCGCTTTCGTAAACGCGAGCCCCGGCACCAGCACCACGCTGCCCGCCGGCGGCGGCATGTCGCGGCGGTACTCGGGCCGGGGCTCCAGCACGCCGAACGTCGCGGGCGCCAGTTCGTCCAGCGATTCCAGGCGCGACCACACCATGCGCCCCTTGCCCAGGGTCGCCGGCACCAGCACCGGCCGGGAAGCCTCGAGCAGACGCGCTATCAGCGGCTGGGTGTCAACTTCGTTATCTTTTGAGGCCACGTAGGTCAACACGGCGGACGCCGCCGCGAATTCGGGCAACGCCGCCACGGACGCGCCAATCGCCGCGCTCTTTTCCGCGGCCTCCGCGGGCGTCAGCGCCCGGCGTGCCGCGAGGATCTCGTGGCGAATCGTCTTCTTCTCCAGCATGCCATGCCCTCATTCGCGCCCTGAGTTTTCCGCCCTTATACAAGGCCCCGGCATGCCAGTCAAGCGGTTTCAGCGGGCGCGCCGCCCTCGTGGTATAATGCCTCCGGCACGGCAGGAGGCCGGGCCAGGGGAATCGTTCCGAAACCGCAGTACCCCCCGATACATCCCTGTGTCGCGGGATCGCTTTGCGGACGGTTCGTCCGATGTGGGGACATCGCTTGCGCGCGGAATGGGAAACAGTGACGGACTGAAATGGGCTAATTCCAATGAGTCTACGCAGGTGTGTTGTGGGAGGGCTGTTGTTCGCCGTGCTGGCGGGCCTGTCTCTGGGGGCAGCCGCCGAACCGTCTCCGGCCCCGGACGCCGGTGCCGCCGCCAACCCGGCCGCCGGGGCGAAAGCCCGGCCCCCGGAATGCCTGCGCGGCGTCTACCTGAATTCCGCCGGTTTCTATGAACGCAAGATCACCGAGACCCTTCACTACGCCAAGGAGGCCGGTCTCAATGCGGTCGTGATGCATGTCAAAGACCCCTACGGACACCTCTATTGGGAGGCCCAAAACGCCGTTGCCCGCGAAATCAAAGCCTCGAAGGGCGACAAACAGCTCCGCGCCGCGGTTCACCGCTTCAATGACGCCGGCTTGTGGACCATCGCCAAGCTCGACCTGTTTCAGGACACGCTGCTGGCAACCCACCGGCCCGATTGGGCCATCCAGGACAGCGTCACTGGAAAACCCTGGCACAACCGCCAGAAACTCGCCTGGGGCAACCCCCACGATGAGCGCGTGTGGGACTACAACCTCGCCCTCGCAAGGGAGCTTCTCGCTCTCGGCTTCGATGAAATCCAGTTCGATTACATCCGATTTCCGTCCGACGGCGACTTGACCCGCGTGAAATACCCCAAGGTCTTAAAAGACAAGGACCGTCTTCAGGTCATCGGCGCCTTCCTCGAAAAGGCCAACCGGGAATTGAAACCCCTGGGCGCCACCATCTCTGTCGACCTCTTCGGGTTTGTCGCGTGGATGACCTACGATTTCGGCGTGGGCCAGCGCATTGAAGAGATCGCCCCGCATGTCGATGCCATCTGCCCGATGCTCTATCCCTCGCATTTCCCCAGAAATTTCATGGGCAAAGACGATCCCGCGAAATGTCCCCGGGAGATCATGGAAGAAAGCATGAAGCGCCTCAAGAAACGCACCCGCGTCGATGTCCGCGCCTGGATCCAGGGGTTCTGGTACCAGCCCGGCGACATCACCGAACAGATCAAGGGCATCGAGGCCGCGGGATACAAGAGCTATCTGGTCTGGAGTCCCTCTTCGCGGTACGACGAGACCTACCTCGCCCTCGCCGCCCATCAGAACAAGACCTTCGCGCTGCCCAAATACTACCCGACCCTGGCCGAGCTGACCGGGAAAGGCCGTTCGGCTCTCGAAGGCGTCACCCAGATGGTCAACATGACGGATTACGTGAAAGGGTCGACCGTCCTCTGCCTCGACCGGTCCACCCCCGAGCGCAAAAGCGCCTATACCACGCCCCGGCAACTCGTGGACACCTTCGACGAGGCCATCCTCGACGCGATCCTGCAGGCCCGCGGCATCGAGTCGTCGTGGAACGTGCCCCGGGGCGTCAAGCTGGACCGCGCGGTCCGGCTGTTGCTCGAAGACCTCGGCATCTCCGCGCGCACCATGCGCGCCGAACCGGTCCGCATTGCCTGGAAAGGCGATTGCCGTTTCTACCGGGGCGCGGGCGAGCTCGCGTCTACCGCGCCGGTTCCCGAACCCGCGCAACCGCCTGCCGCGGAGGATGCGGCAGCGGCGGAACCCTCCGCCCCGGAAAGCGGTGCGACGCCCACGTCCTGACCGGCCCGCCCTGCAGAATGTTCCGCCCCCCGGCAAGTTTTACTGCCATTGCGTTCGAAACCCGGTTCGGCGGGTCTCTGGTAAACCTTCTGATGTAAACGACTTAAAGCGTTCGATGTCCTCCGCGGCTCTTGGCACAGGCCTTGCGTTTCTTCCGTTGGCGGCAAACGATGCCGCTGTGTGCCCCGTATCGCGGGTGGCCTGGCAGTTGGGAGCGGTGCCCAAGAACGTTCCTGATACCCAGTTGTTGCCAAACGCCGGCGCCAGGCCATCCCGGCGGTACACACGACCCGGACGAATGGGGAGCCCACAAGAGCGTGGGGGAGACGCACGATGATTCAGGGCCTGTATGCGGCCGCTTCGGGCATGCTCGGCATCGAGCGCCGTCAGGATGTGGTCGCCAACAACATCGCGAATGCCGCCACACCGGGATTCCGCCGCCAGGTGGCCGTGAACGAAGGATTCAACGAGATCCTGCTCCGCAGCATGCGCCACCCGTTCCGGCTCGATGCGGAACGCGCCCCCGGCGGCGGTCAGAAGCTGGTCGAGACGTTCACGGACGTGCAATCGGGCAACGTCGTCGTTACCGAAGATCCCCTCAACATCGCCCTGCAAGGTCCCGGATTCATCGCGGTCGACACGCCTCACGGCGAACGCTTCACGCGCAACGGCAAGCTTGCCGTTGACGCCAATGGGCTCCTGAGCACCGCCGACGGATTCCAGGTCCAGGGCGTGAATGGCGGCGGCATTGACGTCAGCGGCGGCAACATCACCATTGATCAGGACGGCAACGTCTACAGCCAGGGCCTGTTCGTGTCCCAGATCCGGCTGGTTGAATTCGAAGATTCCCACATGCTCACGCGAACCGGCGCCAACCTCTACGCGGCCTCTGATGAGGCCATGCGCCGGTCCGCCCAGGCGATGGACACGCGCGTGCTCCACAAATCGCTCGAACTGTCCAATGTCCAGGTGCCGGCGGAGATGGTCCAGATGATGCTCGGCGCGCGCGTCTACGCCGCCAATCAGAAAGTCATCAACGCCATCGACGAATCCGTCGCCAGCCTGATTAACGAAGTGGCCATGCCCGTCTAGGGCCAGGAGGACTCCTGATGATTCGCGCTATGTTCACCTCGGCGACGGGCATGATGGCGCAGCAATTGAATGTCGACACCATCGCCCACAACCTGGCCAACGTGAACACCACGGGGTTCAAGAAGAGCCGGGTCAATTTTCAGGATCTCCTCTACGAAACGCTGCAGCCGGCCGGGTCCGAGACGACCACCGGCGCGACCATCCCCGAGGGCGTCCAGGTGGGCCACGGCGTGCGCCCGGCCTCCATCGCCAAACTCTTCACGCAGGGCAACATGATCCAAACCGGCAACGAGCTCGATCTGGTCATCGAGGGCGACGGATTCTTCCAGATCGAACTGCCGGACGGCACCATCGCGTATACCCGCGATGGCAACTTCAAACTCAACAACGATGGCGCCATCCAGACCGTCGACGGGTTCGCGCTCGAGCCCGGCATCACCATCCCCGAAGACCACGAGCAGATCACCGTCAATTCCGACGGCACGGTCTCGGTGAAGGTGCCGGGGCAGTCCGCCGAAACCAATGTCGGGCAGATCCAGCTCGCCCGGTTCATCAATCCGGCCGGACTGGATGCCCGCCTGGGACGCAACCTGCTGCTCGAGACCGAAGCTTCCGGTCCGCCCGTGCTGGGACAGCCCGGCGAAGAGGGCATCGGATTCCTGGAACAGGGGTTCCTGGAAAACTCCAACGTGCAGGTCGTCGAGGAGATCATCCAGCTCATCATCGCCCAGCGCGCGTATGAAGCCAGTTCCAAAGTCGTCCAAACCTCCGACGAAATGCTGCAAACGGCCAACAATGTCCGACGCTGAGCAGGGAGATTGACGCGCCATGAACCGCGAAAGAACACCGCACAGTCTCTGGCACGGAGTCATCGCGGCTGCCGTTATGGTCCTCGCGGCCGCCGATGCGGCCGCGGTCAACGTGGTCACGCTGCGCGAAGAGGCCTTCGTGAAGGGGCCGCAGGTCGCACTCGGCGACGTGGCCGAGGTTCAGGGCGCGGAAGCGGACGCCATGGCCGCGATCGAGATCCTGCCCGCCGCGGCGCCGGGCAGCGTCAAACGCATCCACGCGTCGATGTTGCGCTCCCGCCTCGTAACCGCCGGTTTTCGCCCCGAGGACTTCGAAATCGCCGGCGCCGAAAGCGTCACGGCCACCACGCTCGCCATCGAGCTCTCCCGCGAAATGCTGGTCGACGATCTGCGCCGGTTTGTTGAGAACGAGATGCCCTGGGACGTTGCGGACGCCACGGTCGACATCGACCCGCCCCTCAACGGGCTCACCTTGCCCGAAGGCGACCTGACGCTCGAATGGAAGCCCGCCGCCATGTACCAATACCTGGGCAAGGGAACCATCCGAGGCGAGGCGGTAGTGGACGGACAGGTCCGCGAGGTCGTGTATTGCCAGGTCAACGTGCAGGCCTACGGCGATGTGGTCGTGGCATCGAGCGACATCCCCCGCGGCGCGATCATCTCCCGCGGCGACCTGAGCGTGGCCAAACGCCCCCTGTCGACGATGCGCAACGGGTATTACGGGGATCCCGAGGAACTGATCGGCATGGTGGCCCGGAGCACCATCTTCCCGGACACGGTCCTCACGTCGCGTCACGTCATGCCCCGTCGCATTGTGAAGCGCAATCAGATCGTTACGGTCGAGGTGCGGGCGGGTGCGCTGGTGGTGCGCGATCGCGCCCTGTCCATGAGCAACGCCGCTGCCGGCGATATGATCATCTGCCGGCGCATGAACTCCAAGGAAGAATTCCAGGGCGTCGTCCGCGAGGACGGCATTGTCGAGGTGCACTAGCGCCCGGGAGGAGCAGTGTGAGAATCTCGTATGCACTGGCGATTGTGCTTGCGGTGGCGTTGTCCGGCCCCGCCGGGGCCGATTCCCTCTTCTCGAAAGAGGTCGCCAAACGCGGGCCGGCGGTATCCAACAAGCACACGCGCTTCGCGGAAGGCGACATCATCATCGTGCTCGTGCGCGAAAACATCGATGCCACCACCCAGTCCGACACCAACACCAAGAAGGAATCCGAGATCATCGCCGAGGCCCCCATCGGCGGCAACACGTTCCTGGTGGCCCCGAAACCCGACGGGCTCGGCCTTGTGAAACCCGAACGCCTGCCCGTGTGGGACATCAACGTCGAAAACGAGCACAAGGGCCAGGGCGATACCTCCCGCAGCAACAAGCTCACCACCACCATCTCGTGCACCGTGACCAAAGTCTACGATAACGGCAATCTCGAGATTCAGGGCAACAAACGCGTTACGGTGAACCGCGAAGATTCCACCATACTCGTCACGGGCACCGTCCGCGCCCGCGACGTGTCGCCCGAGAACACCGTGCCGTCGGATCGGGTGGCCAACGCGATTGTGGAACTCAAGGGGAAAGGCCCGCTCTGGAACAACCAGCGGCGCGGCCTCCTGACCAAGATCCTCGACTGGTTCTCTCCATTCTGACCGAAGGGTATGGCAATGCGTCAACGAACGTTCTGGTTGCTGTGTGCATGCGCCCTGTGCTGCGGACTGCTTGTTCCGGCCTCGGCCGGCGCAAGCCGCATTAAAGACCTGTGCACCGTGCAGGGGGCCCAGGAAAACGCCCTGACCGGCGTCGGGCTCGTCGTCGGGCTGGCCGGCACCGGCGACGGTAACGATGATGCGCTGCGCCGCCAGCAGCGTCTGCTCGAACGCCTCGAAATCGACGTCGACCAGGTCGGCGGCCTCAATTCCGACAACATTGCCGTGGTGGTGGTCGATGCGATGTATCCCCCGTTCGCGAAACAGGGCACGCGGCTCGATGTCCGGGTGAACGCGCTCTACGACTGCGAAAGCCTGGAAGGCGGCACCCTGCTCCAGACCATGCTCTACGGGATCGACGGCGAGGTGTATGCCGTGGCCCAGGGGCCGCTGTCCGTCGGAGGCTTCAGCGCGCGCGGCGGCGGCGCGGGCGTCGCGCAAAACCACGTCACCGTAGCGCGCATCCCCATGGGGGCCACCATCGAGCGCGAGATTCCCTCCACCATCACCGACGGCGAGCGTGTGACCCTCCAGTTGAAACGCCCCGATTTCATCACCGCCAACACGATCCAGATGGCGATCAACGCGCAGTTCAAGGAAGAGGTCGCCTCGGCCCTGGGACCGGGCACCATCAACGTGCGCATTCCGCGGGACCGCCAGCACGATTTGGTGGCGTTCATGGCGAGCGTGCAGAATATCAGCGTCGAACCCGATTTCCCGGCGCGCGTGGTGATTAACGAACGGACCGGCACGCTGGTCATCGGCGGCGACGTCGTCATCCGCCCGTGCCAGGTGGCCCACGGAAACCTGACCCTCGAAGTCGCCACCACCCCGGTCGTCAGCCAGCCCGCGCCCTTTTCCGAGGGGGAGACGGTCGTCACGGGCGTGACCGATCTGCGCGTCACCCAGGATGCCGGCTACCTGATGCCGGTCCAGGGCACGTCGGCCAGCGACGTCGCCATGGCGCTGAACGCCCTCAAGGTGACCCCGCGCGACATGATCTCGATCTTCCAGGCCTTGCGGGAAGCCGGCGCGCTCGATGCGGACGTGGAGATCATGTGATGCTCTACGTCAACCCGCTGGACGCCCCCCACGCGTTCGAGCATGGCCCGCTCGCGCAGGACGCCGCCCGGCGCCGCGTCGCCCTGCAGGAAATGGAGCAGTATTTTGCCCGCCTGCTCCTGCGCGAAATGCGCGCCACCATTCCCGAGGGTGGGCTCTTCCCACGCAGCGCGCAACAGACCCACTTCGAAGAAATGCTCGACGACGCCCTCAGCGCCGAAATGGCTCAGAGCGGCCAATTGGGCCTTGCCAGAATGCTCGAAGAACAGCTCCGCATCGGCGAAATGCAGAAACAGCTCCAGCGAACCCCGTCTTCGGCCCCCGGGTCCATCCGCTCCGCCGCCGAGCCCGGATTGCCGGTCAAGTAAACCCCGGTTCCTGCCGATAAACAGGGCATAATGAGGTGTTTGAAGTGAACACGCTGCTTGACAGACTCTGCGATGCCCTCGATGCCGAGCTCCTGCGCCAGGAGACCGTTCTGGCCATCTGCCGCAGGAAACGCGATGCGATTCGCGCATTGGATGTCGCGCCGCTGGAGGCGCACACCGCCGCCCTCGAGGCCGTTCTGCGGGAGACCTTCGAGGCCGAAGCCGAACGGCATGGCCTGTTCCGCGAGGCGCTTGCGCAGTTGGCCCTGCCGCAGGACAGGCAGACCCTGTCCCAGCTCATCGACGCCGTGTCCGAGCCCTGGAAAAGCCGCTTGAGTCACTTCCAGCGCCAGTTGAAGAAGACCCTCGAAGCTACGCAATCCGTCACCCGCGCCTATGCCCGCGACCTCCGTCACTACCTGCGCCTCACCCGGGGCCAGTGCGCGCGGCTCGGGCTGGAATCCGGTGAACAGAAGGCGGGCCTCTATGGGCCGCGCGGGTTCAGGCCCGCCACGGCCGCCGTGTCTTCCTCGCTGGTGGACCAAAGGGGTTGAACGACCATGACCGCCCTGCGCGTCACCACCCAATTGCTCGTCGACCGGTCGGTACGCAACATCAACAATCAGACGAACCGGCTCCTCACGCTGCAGGAGCAACTGGCGACCGGTCTGCGCGTCAACCGCCCGTCGGATGACCCCATCGACGCGCGCCGCGCCGTCAGCATCCGGTCCCTGATCGGCAAGAACGAGCAATACCTCGCCAACATCTCCATGGTCAATTCCCCCGTCGCGGAGACCAACACATCCATCGAGACCATCCTGAGCTCGTTCAACCGGGCCTGGGAACTGACCCTGCGCGGCGCCAACGGAACCAATGCGCAGAGCCAGCTGGATGCCCTGGCCCTCGAAATCGACCAGATCCTGGAAGGCATCTTCAGCACCGCCAACCACGAGACCAACGGCCGCTACCTCTTCGGCGGCACCCGTACGACCGCGCCTCCCTACGAAGCGGTACGCAACGCCGAAGGCGAAATCACCGCCGTGAACTTCGTCGGCAACACCGAGGCGGTGCGCGTCGCCATTTCCGACGTCCTTGATCTCCAATACAACGAGACCGGCCCGGACGTCTTCTCCGAAACTCAGGACATCTTCCAGACACTCATCGATGTCCGCGACAACCTGCGCGCGGGCGATACGGGCGCGCTCGGCTCGGTCCGTCTGGAAGAAATGGAGACGGTGCGCGTCCAGTTGACCTCCGCGCTCGCCCGCGTCGGCAGCATTCAGAACCGGTTGGATCGCAGTGTCGAGGAGTTCGAGGAGTTCACGTTCCAGTTGCAGACCCAGTTGTCCGACGCCATCGATGCCGACTATGCGGAGGTGATTACGGAACTCAACGCCCAGACCAACGCGTTCCAGGCGGCCCTGTCCGCCGCGGCCCGGGCGATCCTGCCGAGTCTCCTCGACTACGTGGACTAGCCGTCTATCCGCCGCCCGTCTGTTCCGCCCCGTGCCGGTACGCGATCACGCGCACCTTTTCCAGCGTCACCAGGCCCTCCTGGATCATCGCATCCAGATCGGGCAGGAATGCCTCGATGCGTTCCGGATGATCCACAAGCTCTACCACAATGGGCAGATCTTCCGAGAGGCGCAGCACTTTTGCCGTGTGCATGCGGCTGTGCGCGCCAAAGCCCATGATGCCCCGCACGACCGTGGCGCCCGCCAGACCCTTCTCTCGGGCGCATTTCACGATAACCTCGTACAGGGGTTTTCCGTGATACTTGTCGCTTTCCCCGATGAAAATGCGAAGCAACTCGGCGTCTTCTTTCAGCTTCATGCGGCGGCCCCCTCTATATCAGCGCACCCAGCGCCAGTCCGATAAAGAGCGCAACAAGCCCCAGAACGTTATGGGCGGCCAGGTTCCCTGCCGCGAGAAGGTACTCCCCGTCGCGCGCCATGGCGCCCGTTTCAAACGCAAAGGTCGAGAACGTCGTGAATGCCCCCACAAACCCCGTGAGAAGATACACCCGGCTTTCGGCCGCAAACGCGAGCCGCTTCTCCGTAATGGCCCAAATCAGGCCGAACACAAAACACCCCGCGATGTTCACAACAAACGTGCCCCACGGAAACACGCCCCCCGACACGTTCTGTACCAGCCCCGCCAGGGCGTAGCGGGCAAGCGCGCCGCCTGCGCCGGCCACACCAATGATCACTATCTTAAGACCCATGGTTCCTCCATTCCTGCAATACGGCACTGCACTCTCCGGCACGCGACCGGCGGCGCTATGGTACTCCCCGGCGGCCGGTATCTGAAACCTCCGCCTCGTCACCTCCGCCAAGTTCTCTGTTGAACGCGTCCGGGCAACCCGATAGAATCAATGTCGAATATTAATGTCAATCTGCTCCGGATTCGCCTCAAAGGCAGTACAAGGAGATTCCACCGTGAGAAAGTCTCTGGCGGTTGCACTTATTTGTGTTCTTGCCGGTTGCGCCTCCGACGGCGGCAGCGTTATCGAAAAAGTCAAATACGATTTCGGCATCGGGGAAAAGCCCGAAGGTTATGTCTCCACGTCGGAGATCATCATGAGCCGCCTCAATGCCGTCGGGCAGGCGGAAATGAAACGCATGAACCGCGAAGGCCGCCACGGCGCCATCGAATTCCAGGACGAGGGCGGACTCCAGGGAAAGTATTTTAAGCGCGTCAAGGTCTACGAGAACGCCGTGCCGCTTGAGGCCAGCGCCGTCTCGCGCGGTTCCACCGACGACCGCGGGTACCTGGGCTACATCGAGTACGCCTACGCTATGCACGAGAGCGCACGCAAGAATACCCGGGCCGAGGCCGAAGCCGAGCCCGCGACCATCCGTACCGGCGAAACCGGCCGCGAAGTCTACCGCTACCGGTTTGGCGCCACCGGCGCGTGGGACGGCGCGAAAGGCGAGCCCTCCCGGCGATAGCCTGCCCCGGACGCGAGGCCTAAGACTGCCGCAGCTCCTCGAGAACCAGCACTTTGGCCGCGATCAGATCGGGATGGGTCAGGTTGAGCAGGCGGCCCAGTTTGTGGGCAATGTAGTCTTCGTGGGCGCTGAGGGTCCCGTCCGCATAAATCACGCGCCACACCTCCGCGATGATCTCTTTCTTCTCCTCGATGCCACAACTTTCGTTGATCTCGTTCGTGAACTTCCAGAGGTCATAGCTCTGGGCCCGGCGCGTGTTCGCGGCTTCGATCAATTCCTCGGCCTGCTCCTGCGACAACGAAAACCGGGCGCATAGCGTCTCGATCACCCGGTCGCACTCTTCCGGCGAGAACTCCTCGTCCGCGCCAGCCACCTCGAGCAACAGGACGCATGTGGCGGATTCGAGCCGTTCCTGTTTCGAGATCTCCGGGATGTCTTTCTTCCCCCCGAACACGTCCAGAATGCGCCCTAACATGATGATTCCTCCATGGCGGGAAGCATACCACGCGGCGCGCGTCCGGGCCAACGCGCGGCCGTAAACTTTCCTTGACAATTCGGCTCGCCTGTGCCAGAACCAAGGCAACGACCGTTTTGAAGAGAAATGGGGAGCCGTCCGATGAAAACCACCATCCTGACCCGGTCCCTGGCGCTCACGTTGCTCGTGTTCTGCACGGCCTGCCCGCCGTTCGATCCCACCCCGCCCCCGGACGAAACCGTCCCTCAGTACATCCTCGATATGGAAATGGACACCCATGCTGCCGTGAACGACGAACGCGTGGCCGAATCGCTTCCCGGACTGGTCATGAACGAGACCCTCCGGGAGGTCGCGCGCGCCCACAGCCAGGACATGATCGACCGCAACTTCTTCGACCACACCAATCCCGATGGCGACCATGTGGGCGACCGGCTGGGCGATGCCGGCGTCACCTATGTCATGGCCGGCGAAAACATCGCCTGGAACCAGGGCTACGCCGATCCCGTCACCGCCGCGGTCGATGGCTGGATGGCAAGCTCCGGCCACCGCGCCAACATCCTTCGCCCCCAATTCACCCTCACCGGCATCGGCATCGCCGTCACGCCGGACGACGCCTACTACTTCACTCAGGTCTTCACCGATCCCAGTAAAGGCCTCGGCACGACCCGCACCGAGTTCTACACCTACGGGCCGATAGCCATCAAAAAACCCTGATCTGGGCGGCTCTTATAGGACCCATGGGACCTATAGGACCTATGCCTTCACGAAGAGCCTACCTGCCCCGCGGGCAAGCTACCCAGCGCCGGCGCGGCGCTTTCTCTCGGCATCTCCACGAGCCGCGAAAGACCGATCTGGGCCATCTTGTAGAGCACAAAGGCGCTGAGGAAGGGGAAGAACAGGAGTTCGAAGAAGAGCAGAGCGGCCTGTTGCACGAACAGGAGCAGGCTCTCGTTGAGAAGGTTCGTCAGCGAGGTGGTGGTCTTGGTAATGCCCTGTTTGAGCTGTTCGAGACTCTCGCTGGGATTGACCAGCGACAGTTTCTCGCGCAGCAGGGTGAATTCGGTCCGGGTGCGCTCAAACTGTTTTACCACGGCGAATACCTGTTCGCGGTTCTTGTCCTTGAGCGGCTCGATGTACACCGTGCCGAACAGGTTCGTTGCCAGCAGCGACAACGGGACAATATAAGCCACCAGTGCGCCGAGCGCGGTGAACCGCAGTCCGGTCCGGTGGAGGACCTGTTTTCGCGCGGGCCAGAGGGCCGCAATCGCCCACAGGACCAGCCCCACGCCGATGATCTTGATGCCCACCGCGAGAAACCCCGTGTCGAGCAGCATCTTGTAAAACGCCAGAATGGTCAGTCCATACAGCAGGACATTCCAGACGTAATCGACGTAGTCGTACACCGACTGCACGAGGTCGCCGATCTCGATGTCGAATCCCACACCAATCGAACTGCCTTCCAGGACCGCGAGCCCCGCTTTGACGGAGGACACCCCGAGGAAAACGTAGGCGTTCTTTTGCAGGGCGTCATCGATGGAGACGGCCGCTGAGCTGTTCAGCGCGTCGTAGCCCGTGAGGTGCTGGACCTGCTGCGTCATCACCAGGCAGGCCAGCCCGAGCAGGAGCAACACCCCTGCGCGAAGCCAGCGACCATGCGGGGACCCAAGCCATGCTCTCGTCTTTTCCAGCCACTGCTGCATCTTCTGCCTCCAGAGGGGATTCCCCTCGTGCGCTCCGGATTGGAGCGGTACAGAGTATTATTCGTATTTCGGCGATTTGGTTCACTTTTTCCGCGCCCAAAAAGGTGCAGAGCCCGGCTAAAATCTGTATCCTGTACCTCTTGCAACCTGAAGAATCCAGGGAGAGTTCCATGACCGACATACGCGTCCGCATCGCCCCGTCCCCGACGGGTTTCCTCCATATCGGCACCGCCAAGATGGCCCTGTTCAACTGGCTGTTCGCGCGCAAGTATAACGGCACGTTCATCTTGCGTCTCGAGGACACCGACGTCGAACGCAGCGCCGAGGAGTATGCGCAGGCCATGTGCGAAGGGTTTCACTGGCTGGGCATCGACTGGGATGAGGGGCCCGAGTTCGGCGGGGTCTCCGAAAAGGGCGCCTTCGGTCCCTACCGCCAGTCGCAGCGCCGGGAACTGCACCGCCGGGAAGCGTTCCGCCTGTTGGAAGAAGGCAAGGCCTACAAGTGCTTCTGCACGAAAGAGGAGCTCGAGGAGATGCGCGAACAGGCCCGCCAGCAGAAGCTGCCGCCGCGCTACAACGGCACATGGCGAAACGCTACCCCCGAACAGGTGGCCGCCATGGGCGACGCGCCGTACGCCATCCGGTTCAAGGTCCCCGAAGGGGAGACGGTCATCCACGATCTCGTGCAGGGCGAGGTGCGCACCAACAACCGGGAATACGACGATTTCGTCATCCTGAAGCCCAACGGCGACCCCATCTTTCATCTGGCCGTCGTCGTCGATGACGGAACCATGAAGATCAGCCACGTGATTCGCGGCGACGACCACCTGACCAACGCCGCGCGCCACGTCATGCTGTTCAATGCGCTGGGCTACGAACTCCCGAAGTTCGCGCATCTGCCCATGGTGCTCGACGAAGCCGGCAAAAAGTTCAGCAAACGCCTGCATGGCGCGAACGTGCTCGACTGGCGCGACGACGGTTATCTGCCGGAAGCGCTCATCAACTATGTGGTCCTCCTCGGCTGGACCCCCGAGGAGGAAGGCCGCGAACTCTTTACCCGCGACGAGCTGGTCGAGCATTTCAGCGTCGAGCGGCTGGGCGCGTCGCCCGCGAAATTCGACCTGAAGAAACTGCAGTGGCTCAACGGGCAGCACATCCGCCGGCTCACTACCGAACAGTTGCGCGACCGCGTCGTGCCCATTCTCGCGAAGGCCGGTTTCGACACCGGCGCGAAATCGGAGGCCTGGCTCACCAAGATGACCGAGATCTGCCAGACCAAAATCCCCACGCTCAACGACATCGTTCCGTATACCGATTTCTTCTTCGCCGAACCCTCGGTATACGAAGAAAAAGCCGTCGGAAAACAGTGGAAGAAACCGGGCGCGCTCGACCGCATGCGCACCATTCGCGCCCTCCTCGAAGGGGTCGCCCCGTGGGACCACGACACGCTCAAGGCCGCCTATGAGAAGCTCAGCGAGACCTCCGGCGAAGGCCTGGGCCAGTTCGTGCACCCCACGCGCCTTGCCTGCACCGGAAAGAGCGTTGGCCCCGGCCTGTTCGAACTGCTCGAATTGCTCGGCAAAGACGTGTGTCTCGAACGCGTCGATAAGGCCATCCAGTTTATCGAGACCGTGGAGGAGAAGACGCCGTGACGAAAGCCATGATCGGAATCGACCTGGGCGGAACCAATGTCAAGACCGCTGTTGTGAGCCGCGAAGGCGAGGTGATGGGAAAGGACTCCCGTCCCACGGACGCCGACCAGGGGCTCGAGGCCGTGCTCGACAAGATGGTCGAGGGCGTCGACGCCGCCCTGCAGGCCGCGAAGGTCCGGCGGGCGGACGTGCTCGCCGCCGGCATCGGCGCGCCCGGCCCGATGAATTGGCAGACCGGCGTCGTGTTTGCGCCGCCCAACCTCCCCGGCTGGAAAGACGTTCCCCTGGCCCGGCTCATGCGCGAACGCCTCCAGATCCCCGTCTATGTCGATAACGACGCCAACGTCGCCTGCTACGGCGAGTTCTGGCTGGGCGTCGGCCGCAATGTCGATTCCATGGTGCTGCTGACCCTGGGCACCGGCGTCGGCGGCGGCATTGTCCTTATGGGCCAGCTGTTGCGCGGTCCGGACGGCACGGCGGGCGAAATCGGCCATCTCTGCGTCAAACGCGACGGACGCCAGTGCAACTGCGGCGCAAAAGGATGCCTCGAACAGTACGCATCCGTCTCGGGCATGCTGAAGACCGCCCGGAAACGCATCGAACAGGGCGGGCTCAATACATTCCTGCTCGAGATGTGCGGCGGCGACCTCGATTCTCTGACCGGCAAGATGATCTCCGACGCGGTCGAACAGGGCGATACCTTCGCGAAGTGGGTCATGGAAGAGACCGGACGCTGGCTCGGCACCGGCATCGGCAGCATCATCAACCTGCTCAATCCGGAGATGGTGGTGCTCGGCGGCGGGATGATCGGCGCCGGCGACGTGCTGTTCAATCCGGTGCGCGAGACCGCCCGGGCCCAATCGTTCGACGTGCCCGGCAAACGCGCCGAGATCATTCCCGCGGCGCTCGGCGGCGATGCCGGCGTCATCGGCGCCGCCGGATGCGCCCTGAACCGCGTGGAACAGGATGCGCGCAGGGGGAAGTGACACGGCGATGATTCTGACGGTGACCCCCAATCCGTGTGTTGACAAGACCGTCTTCATCGACACGTTAACGGTCGGCACGTTCATGCGTTCCGGCAAATGCACCTGCATCCCCGGCGGCAAAGGCACGAATGTCTCCCGCGCCGTCAAGGCCCTCGGGCGCCGCACCAGAGCTCTGGTCATCGTCGGGGGCCATCCCGGTCGCCACGTCGTCGACATGATCGAGCATCAGGACGGCGTCGAATGCCTTCCCGCGTGGGTGGCATCGCAAACGCGCACCATCACCACCGTGCTCGAAACGTCCGTGCACCGTCAGACCGCGTTTTTCGAACCTGGCTCGCGCGTTACGGAGGCCGAATACGCCGGGATCGTCGACCGGTTTCGCGACGCCGTGCACGGCGCTTCCGTGGTCACCTTCAACGGCACCGTATGTGACAAAAGCATCAAGACCCTGTACCGCGACCTGATCCGTATCGCGAAAGCCGCCGGCGCCATCACCATTCTCGATTCCCACGGCTCCGAATTCGCCCTCGGGCTCGAATCCGTCCCCTGCATGGTCAAGCCCAATGTGGCGGAGACCGAAGAACTGCTCGGATGCCCACTTAACACCGACGACGCCAAGTGGGAGGCGGTCGCGGAGTTCCATGCCCGGGGTGTGGAACTCGTCGCGCTCTCCCTGGGCGAACGCGGCGCGTTCGTGTCACGCGGCGCCGAGCGGTTCCACGTGGTGCCGCCCCGAATCACCGAAGTCAATCCCGTCGGCAGCGGCGACGTCTTCGTCGCCGGTTTCGCCATCGGTCTCCTCGAACACATGCCTCTGCGCGACATGGCCGTCCTCGCCTGCGCGGCCGGCGCCGCTAACGCCATGACCTGGGACATCGGCCACTTCAGGAAAGACGAGGTCGATTCCCTGATGCACAAGGTGGAAGTGCGGCCGGTCTAGGCCCATTCTGGCCGCGTCACCGAAGGAATCATCCTTCACGCCCCCGCGCAAAGTCCCGCGAAAGGCATGGCCTCCCTTTGCCGGGACCCCGTTCTTGTCCGGTGTGGGACAAGGCGCCTTCGCCGGTCGTCCGAACGGGTACACGTTGTCGCGCCGGGGACGGCGCTTGGAACATGTCCCCGTTCTTCTGCGGCGTTTTAAACCTCTGCGATCTCGGAGCTCTCTGTGGCCAATCTCTTCCCCAACCGAACGGGTACACGTTGTCGCGCCGGGGGCGGCGCTTGGAACATGTCCCCGTTCTTCTCCGGCGTCTTAAACCTCTGCGATCTCGGAGCCCTCTGTGGCCGATCTCTTCCCGGTTCGAACGGGGACACGTTGTCGCGCCGGGGACGGCGCTTGGAACATGTCCCCGTTCTTGTCCGGTGTGGGACAAGGCGGACCCGCGTGGCCTTTCCGCAGCCCCTGCCTGCAACTCGCGAATACATGTCACGCACACATCGGATCCCGTCAGGGACGAAAGAAAACGGGATTAGCGCAGTGTACGAAGAACTGAGTCCCGTAGGGACAGCAGACAATAGCCCACCACTTCAGTGGTGGGAACCCCCGTTTCCCTGAAACCACGAGTCCCGTAGGGACGGCAGACAATAGCGCCACCGAAATTCAGAATCCGTGTGCGGGTCGTGTCCCCTGGCGGGGGTGGCCACGCGGGTCCGCGTGGCCGGGGGTGGACGGCAACCCCGCAATTCTGGGCGCCCGTCTGGCGCGCTCTCTTCATCCCAGGCCCGGCGGCGCGAGATCTCTTGCGTCACCGGATCGAAAGCTCGACGGAGATTTCCTCGCCTTCGCGCACCTCGATGACGTCGGTGACGATGCGGGCGTTGATCAGCGCGTCTTCGGGCGAGGACGCGTTCGGATCCGCGGCGACGCCCACGACGGTGTAGGTGCCCGGTTCGACATTCTCCATCCGGAAGGTGCCGTCGGGATTCATCTCGGCCCGGCCCGCGAGCATGCCGAGGTATTCCGAGATTTTTTCCTTCGTCAATGGCCCAATCGTGTCCTCTCCGGGCAACAGCCCGATGTACCCGGCTTCGCCTTCCTTCAGGCCCGACAGGAACCCCGACACGAACGTGGGGAGGGGGAGCTTGAAGTCCAGCCGGGTCACGCGGCCCGCGGCAATCTGAACCGTCTCCACCTGTTGACGGCCTCCGGCTCCGCTGAAATCGTGCAGATACACCGAGGCGCGCACCTCGCCCACCGGCACGCTCTCGATACGGTAGGAACCGTCGCTGCCCAGTTGTGCGTAGCTCGATGTCCCGGCCTCCCCCGAGGGCAGGTACGCGGAGACTTGCCCGTTGCTCACGGGCTGCCCGCCGACGGTCACAAATCCTTCGAGCGTACCGGTCTGCACCGGAAGCTCGAAGTTCGCCGTCGTGGTGCGGCCGGTTTCAACAATGATCTGTCGACTTTGACTCAAGTTGCCGCTGCCGGACTGCACCCAGGTGGCCACCTGCCCGCGGCCGTTCATGACATTCGTGAACACATAATGGCCGGCGGCATCGGTGACCGTGTTGAACTGCTGGTTGCCCCCCTCAAACATGTACAAGTGAACCCCGACCCCTGCCTTGGGCTGCTTGCCGGCGGTGACGATCCCTTCCACGGAGCCGCCCGCGGGAAGTTCTATCGTGACGCTCGAGGTGGTTCCCGCGCGCGGCGTGACGGTCGCCTCGCCGCTGCTGTACGCGGGATGGGCCGCGACGAGTTTGATGTTGGCCATCGGGAGGTTGGTCAGGGTGAACCGGCCCTCGGAGTCCGTGCGCGTTTCGGGCGACCGGTGCTGGTCGTACCGGTCCAGGTATATGGACGCTCCGGCAATCAGCTGGCCCGAAGAGGAGCGCACCGTGCCCTCCACGCGTGCGCCGGGTTTCATCCGGATCAACAACCCCTCGACGTTCTGTCCCTGCGACAGCGCGCCAAGCATCTGTTCGACCGGCGCGTACCCATCCGCGCGCACCGCCACCGCCAGATTTCCGCTCTGTTGATGGCGCTCTTCGCGGATGGGCACCGTAAACTCGCCCTCCGGGCTGGTGCACGGCTGCCAGGCCACGTATTGCTTCGACGGCTCGTTCAGGTAGCCCGGCGCCACGAACGCGACCCCGAAACGCGTCACGGGCTTGCCCGTGGCCGAATCCACCACGTTGCCGGACACCTTGCCCTGGGTGGACACCGTGAGACGCAGACCCGAGGCGCCGGCCTGGGCGTCCACGGACTGTAACGTGCGATTCCCGCGCGATATCGCGCTCAGCTTGTACGAACCCGGCGCCAGCCCGCTCACCGAAAACGCGCCGTCCAACAGGCTTTTCGTGGTGTAGTTCGTGTTCGCCCCGTCCAGATGAGCATACACCACTGCGTCCGACAACGGTTTGTTCGCGTCATCCACCACCTGGCCGGAAATGGTCAGGTTTCCTTCAGGACCGGACGCCGGAGGTTTCTTGCTCCAGGTCAGAACCACACCGTCCACGCGCTGCCCCGCCGCCAATTCCACTTTGGCGGTGGAATCGGGACCACCCTGTTCTCCCTGGGTCATCGCGGTCAGCGTATACAATCCTGGCGCCAAACCGGCCGAAAGGAACCGGCCCGCTTCGTCTGTGAGGGTATAGCCGGGCTGAAAGGACATGAATCCTTCTCGTCCCAGCAGCACCCCCATCCCGGCAAGGGGGGCGCCGGAGGGCGTGACCACGGTTCCCCCGATGACGCCGCCTTCCTGTAAGGTCAGCACAATGCCGTCCAGGCCGCCGGTTGCCGGGACCTGCAACGTATCGGTTGCGGCCGAGGCCTGCGTGCCTTTGGATGCCTGCAGACGGAACTGCTCGCCATTCGCAACGCCCGACACCGCAAACGCGCCGTCCTGGTCCGCCATGACCTGTGTGCGGTTATAGCCGACGACCGGGACAACCAACACCGTCGCACTGGGGGCGGGCGTTCCATCGGCATGCTGAACCTGCCCGGAGATCGTGGTGCCCATGAACACCGGCAAGTCGATCCCTTCGAGCACCCCGCCGGCCTTCATGCTGATGAGCGCCTGCTCCTGCTCGATATAGGGATTGGTGATGCATCGGTCCTTGATCCGGAGCGCCAGCGAGTGCTCTCCCGGAGGAACTCCGCGCAGTTCATACGCGCCGTTGGTGTCCGTGTCCACGGAGGCGCCCCAACCCATGAGGTTCGGGCGGAGGATCACCGCGGCGCCGGGGATGCCCGCGCCGGTCTCTTCGTGATAGACGCGCCCGCGGATGATGCCGCCCTGCGTTACCCAAAGCTCGATGCCCTGCCTCTGCTCCTCCGTGCCCAGCTTAACGCGGGGCCTCTCCCCGGAATTCGTCCACAGCTCGTCGGCCGGCTCGATTACGTACTCCCCGGGGCGAAGGCCCGCACACACATACTCGCCCGAATCGTTGGTTGTGGCCTCGAGCGCATCGACCATCGTCGCCCCCTTGACCCGCAGCGCGAAACCGCTCAGGGGCTCGCCGGTATCGTCTTGAAGAACCCGCCCCGCCACGCTGCCGCCCATATCCAGAGTGACCGTGACGCCGGCCGCGGGAAGTTGGAGGAGACCGGTGACGTGCGACGCGTAGCCTTCGGCTTTCACCGCCACGAGGGCCTGGTTCACCGGCACCCGTTCGAATTCAAATCCGCCCTGGTCCCCACTCAGCGCCGCCAAAGGCAAGGCCTGCGCGATCTCCTCTGGATTTCGCAAGCCGCTCTGCTGGCGCATCATTCCCATGGGCGGAAGGCACAGCACAGTAACCTCCGCTCCGGCGACGAATTCCCCCTGCGCGTTCGTCACCCGGCCCGCAAGGCTGTGCGCCGGTCGGAGTTGAAGCGTCAGGTCGTTGACCCCGGGCCGGAAAGGCCCGGTTTGCGCATAGAACGCCGCGCCCAAATCTCCGCGGGTGGCGAGCAGGCTATACGAGCCAAACGGGAGCCCGTCGGCGGCAAATGTGCCGTCCGGCCCCGTGGTCACGGTCCGGGGCGCGTCCGAAACCGGCGTGTTCTGCTCCGAGGCGGTTCGTTGGATGATGACCTCCACGCCCGGCGCCGGTTCCAGGGCTTCATCCAGAACCAGCCCCGAAAGCGAGCCGCCGCCCGTGGCTCCGCGCGTGGCCGCCGGTCTGTCCACGGCGACACGGGCGCCCACCGCCCCCGCGTCCAGCCGGCGGGCCGTCTCGTCAGGCCCGGCGGAGGGCGCCGGCGGTGGCAGTTCCGGAGATTCCCGGACCGTCTCGTCCCGCACCGTTTCCGGTCCCGAGGGCGTTTCGCTCTCCGGGCGGAACAGCAGCCACCAGACCGCGGCCACCGCCGCCACCATCAGGATGATCGTTACGACAAAGCGGACGTTCTGTTTCATGACAAGCCCCCCCGGCCGGAACACTTCCCGCCACCTGACAAATGACGGTTTCCGCGGGGCACGATCAACGCAGATGCGCCCAACCCGAGCGCCCGGCCCCATCAGACGCCTCTGCACCGCCCTGCCGGGCCGCCTTACAGGCTCAGGCTGACGTGGAGCGGCTGGCCTGCTTCCACGTGGATGACCTGGGTTGCGTACCGCGCGTTGGCGAAGGCTTCAAGTTCGGATTGCGGTTCGCCCGCAACGGCCACGCCGACGATCGTGTAGGTGCCCGGCTCGAGATTCTCGACCACAAACGTGCCGTCCGAAGACACTTCGGCATAGCCCGACAAAAGGCTGGAGAGCGCCTGGACCTCCTCGAGCGTGGGCTTCTCCATCTGGACCTCGCCCGGCACCACCGCGATGTATGCCTGTTCGCCGCTACGGACGCCGCCCAGCGTCCCCGTGACGGACGATGCGGGCCCGAAATCGACGTCCTGGCGCAAGCGCTGTCCTGCGCGGAGCTCAAAGTGGAGCGTCTTGTTACGGCCCTCGCGTCCGGTACGGAGCGACACGTCGAGACTCGCCGAACCGGGGGAGAGGTTTTCGAGCCGGTAGAAACCGTTCGCCTCGATCCGGGTTCCGGTACGCTGCTCGCCGCCGCTCGAGGCCACGGTCAGCGATACATACGCCTGCGAGGCCGGCACGCCTTCCACGGTCACCATCCCTTCGACAGAGGCGTCCTGGCTGGAAAACTCAAAATCGGCGCGCGTGACGCTGTTGTCGGCCACGATCACCGAGCGCTGCGAGTTCAGGTACTGGCGGCGGTCGCCGCTGGCCGCCCCCCGCAGGTTCACGGTCACCGTGCCCTCGCCCTCGGGAAGCCGCTTGAACGCATAGTAGCCCGTCGCGTCGGTCACGGCGTTCTGGTGCGCGTTCGCGAGGTTCAACGATACGGTCTGACCTTCCAGGGGCTGTCCGCCTTTCGTGACATAGCCTTCGACGGTCCCCCCGGTCCCGAGCACGAAATCGGCGCGCGTTACCGCCCCGAGGCGGGCGGAGACCGTCAGGGTCACGGGCGCGTACGACGGGTGCGACGCCGTCAGGTCGAGGGTGGCCGGTTCGAGGCCGGCCGCGCGGAAGGCGCCGCTCGCGTCCGTGCGCGCCAGGGCCGCGCTCCGCCGCTCATCCGTTCCTTGAAAAATAACCGCGCCCGGGACCGCGTTGCCGGCCGCGTCGCGCACCGTGCCTTCCACCACCGCTCCGGGGCGCAGGCGGAATACCAGGTTGTCAAGGTGCTGGCCCGAGGCCACCTGGCCGATGGACTGCTGTTCCGGGGCGTACCCCTTCGCCCGCGCCACCAGCACGCGCTCGACGCGGCCCAGGCCCACGGCAAGGCTGAACCGCCCGTCCGGGTCGAAGAACGGCTCCCAATTCATGTAGGCCAGCGGCTGTTCGCGCTCCAGTTGGCGCGCGGACACCTCCGCGACCTCGAATTCCTGGACCGGCTGCCCGGTGGCGGCATCGATGACCTGTCCCGACACTTTCGCCGACGGTTGCAGCACCACCACGACGTTGGTCTCTCCGGCCCGGACCTCCCGGGTATCAGGGGGCGAGTAATCCCGGTGAAACGCGCTCACGGAGTAGTTCCCTGATGCAATCCCCGCAATCTCAAAGCTGCCGTCATAGAGCGTTTGGGCCGCGTGCCCGAACCCCGTTCCGGACCGCGCGTGCACGTCCGCGCCGGCGATGGGATTGCCCTGTGGGTCGGTCACCCGGCCGCGAATGAACAGATTCCCCGTTTCGCCGGTCTCCAGAGCGCTTTCCCATTCAATCGGGCCGTCGTAGACCAGACTTACCGGGGCGCCCGGTTCGCCCGGCGCCAGCGTTACCGTGACCCGGGGCGATTCCGCGCCGTCTGCGCGGTCTCTGGCCGCCACCCCCACCTGGTACTCTCCTCCGGGAAGACCGTCCCACCCGAACGTGCCGTTGCTGCCGGCCACTTGCATGCGGTCCACTTGAACGTATGCGGACCGGGGCGGGGTGATGTACACGGGCGCCCCTTCCACCGGTGCTCCCGACGAACGGACCACCTGCCCCTGAATGCTTGCTCCGGGCGACACCACGAGGGTCACGCTGGCCGCCGATTCATCCAGGGGCACGTCGACCGGATACGCGTTCGGCGAAACCAGATGCATTCTCCGGGCCCGCAGCATCAGCCGTGTTCCCGGCGTCACGTCCGAAATCGCGAAGAATCCCTGCGCATCGGCCTTTTCCGACCGCATTCGGCCGCCTTCCGCGCTGTTGATCGAAACATCGGCAAAGGGCGCCGGGGTTCCTGCCTCGTCGACCACGTTGCCCTGAATCGTCCCCCCGGCCGCGACGCGAAAATCGAGTCCTTCCAGCGCCTGGCCCTCGTGCAGGGCCACCGATGCCTGGGTGGCTGCCCCACGTGTGGGAGGCTGGCGGCGCAGCCGGGGTTCCGCCACGAATACCCGGTGTTTCCCGGGTGCCATCCCCCGGATGGCGTACGCGCCGTCGGCCCCCGTCGTGACGTGCATGGTGGTCCGGAGCCCTTCGCTTCGCGCCGCCACGTACACCCCTGCCACAGGGGCGTCCGTGTCCCGTTCCAGCACCCGGCCCGCGACGCTTGCGGCGGGCACCACCCGCACCACTACCGGGTCGCTTTCCTCACCCTCGCGGACCTGCACCTGCGGAATGGTCCCCTGGGCGAGGGCGAAGCGCTCGTCAACCACCGCCAGCTCGTAGACGGCGGGCCGGAGCGCCGCGAATTCAAATTGGCCCTCCTCGGACGTCACCGTCGTCACATGCTCCGTCGCAATCGCCCCGTTCGCGATGACGGTTACCCCGGCAACCGGCTCGTCGCTGCCCCCCAGCACCACACGTCCGCTGATGACGCCGCCGGGGGAGA